>VYDA01000096.1 GCA_009843665.1 Caldilineaceae bacterium SB0675_bin_29
CCCTCCCCCCGGTACCGTTTGGCCTCGGCCACGGTGATTTGGTCCAGATCGATCTGTTCGGGCTTGCTAAAGTTCAGGGCCACCTTCTCCACGCCGGTGCTGATCAGAAAGAGGTCGGCCCCCAGATCCACCGCCAGCAGGCTGCTGGCGATGTCCTTGTCGATCACCGCGGAGACGCCCTGCAGTGCCCCGTCGGCGTCGCGCACCACCGGTATGCCGCCTCCCCCGCAGGCCACCACCACCCAGCCCATTTCCACCGCCTGGCGGACCGCCTCGATTTCGACGATCTCCACCGGCCTCGGGCTGGAAACAACCCGCCGCCAGCCGCGCCCGGCATCCTCGACAACGTGCCAACCACGGCTCTCAAAAGAGCGCGCCGTCTCTTCATCCAGAAAACTGCCGATCGGCTTGGATGGACTGTCGAAGGCCGGGTCGTTCTCATCCACGCGCGTCTGCGTGATGATAGTGGTGGTCTCACGCGGGATCTGCCGCTCGCGGAAGTCGTTGTTGAGTGCCTGCTGCAGCATGAAGCCGATGCTGCCCTGCGTGTCCGCGACGACCAGGGTGAGGGGGATGGTGTGGACTTCACCCAGGGCCAGCTCGTTGCGCCGCAGGATGAACCCTACCTGCGGCCCGTTGCCGTGCGTGACAACAACGCCCCGCCAACCGCTCTCGAGCATCCCGGCAATCTGCCCGGTCGTCTCATGCACAGCATCCCACTGGTGGACGATCTCCGGCCGGCTGCTGTCGGCAATCAGGGAGTTGCCGCCAATCGCGACGACGGCCAGATTGGTTGCGCGGGAAGAACCGCTGTCATCGGCGCCGATATGGGAGCTGTGATCTGCCATTGCCGGTTTCGGTCTGCGAAAACAAATCCGCTGTCGATCAGCGGATGCGGTCCAATGATTATAAGAATCGACACCAGAAAAGTCAATGCAGCTTCCTGCGCGGGTCAGGGCAAACGCATCTAAGTCCGGACGCCAGAATCGCATACGCAGGGCCCCTACCCGATTCAGGTAGCCTCATAAGGTCTGTCCGAATTCGTTGCGATTGTCCGGAGTCCGGGCGCGTTAAGTCGAGTCAAGTCGTGGTAAGTAGTGGCAGGTAGTGGTAAGTCGTGGGGATTTCATTTTTTTTTTGACCTATGCGCTTGACATCGCAGTCGTTTCCTCGCCGTCTCTGATAGGCATCGGCAGATGAAGTATGGGCAACTCTCAAACTTGCAGCGGCCTTTCTTTGGCTTCAGAGTTTCTTTTGGCGAGAGCCAAGGTTCCTCAGGTTCAGAGGAGACGCATCTGCATTCGGACGCCATTATAGCACATGAAGGGCGCCCACAAGGGGCACCCTCACCCGTTTCAGGCAGGCCCCCGAGGTTATGTCTTGACCCATTGCAATTGGTCTGCGCCCTCGTGCGCGACGCGTCACGCACAGACGTCTGCGGGCAACAGGATAGGAGCTTGTACGAAAGATTTGTGGGTTGTTCTCAGGGGTGGCTGGGGGAGCAGATCCATCATACGCTGTGGCTCGTGGTCCGGCTTTCGGGGCTTGCTTCACTGTGTGCAGGTGCAAGACTCTGAAGATCCTCGCCCCGCACCAGCGGCAACCGAATCGTGAACGTGCTTCCCTGCCCCAAACCTACGCTGGCCGCGTCAATCTCTCCGTCGTGCGCCTCGACAAGCGCCTGTGCGATGGCCAGCCCCAGCCCAACGCCACCGCTGTCTCGTGTTCGATTCTTGTCGACCCGGTAGAAGCGGTCAAAAACGCGTGAGATGTCTTCGGACGCAATGCCCTCACCACTATCGGCCACAGAAATCGCGGCCGTCTCTTCTTCCGTCTGCAAAGAGAGCGTGATGACCCCGCCGGCCGGTGTATGTTGCAATGCGTTTGTCAGAAGGTTCTGCAAAGTCTGGGCGAACCGCATGCGGTCGACGGCCGCAAGAACGGTTGTCCGCGGCAAACTGGTTTCGAGAGCGACACTCTTTTCTTCCGCCAGCGGAGCAAAGAGCTCCGCCGCCTCTTCCAATTGCACTTTCAGATCACTGGGACTGCGCTGCAGCGGCAACTGGCGCGCCTCCGCTTGCGCCAATAGTCGCAGATCGTCGACCAGCCGGTGCAAATGGCGGGTCTGATCATACAGGCGAGCGATCTCCGCCTTTTCGAGCGGGTAGACATCGTCCAGAATCGCCCGCAGATTGCCTTCCAGAACTGTGAGGGGCGTACGAAGCTCATGGGCAATGTCGGTCAGCATGTTACGGCGCAGGGTCTCTGCGTCTTCCAAGGCAGCAGCCATTCTGTTGAAGGAATTCGACACCTCCCGCATTTCAGTACTTCCTTTTTCGGCTACGCGGAAACTGAGGTCTCGTCTGGCGATGGCTTGCGTTCCCTCCACCAGATGAATGAGAGGCGCGGCGAGCCTGCGACTTACCATCATGCCGAAGACGATCGCCAGTAAGGCGCCCAGGAGAAGAAGCTGTAACAAAAACTCGCTGGTCTGATCGGCAAAACCTGCCGGGATGTCATCCGGTGCTGAAACAGAAAAGAGACGCCCAGGAGGCCGTTCCTGGTGGACCAGGTCGAGGAAGCCGACGGTCTGCCCTTCGACGCGAATGGGTAGAGACTGCTGCAACTGATAAGGTTCCAGATGGTCTGGCCTCCCTGTGCCCGCGGTCGCGTAGAGAACTTGCCCTTCCGGGTCAGTAAGTATCAGGATTTTTCTGCGGCCTGCAGTGAAAAAAAGAGCGGAATCGGCTCCCTCCAGCAATGTTGAGACACCCTGCCAGCTGCCATGGTTGGCATAATGCTCTTCCAATTGATTCGCTAAGCCAGACGGCCTCTCAAAATAGAAGAGAGCCAACGAGCGCAGATTATTGTCGTTGAAGAACCGTCGCGCCGTGAACGAAATGGTACCAAAAGTGATAACGATGATCGCCGCGAAAGCCAGGCTCAAACGCACCCAAAGTCGGTTCATTCCCGCTCTCCAGCCAGCCGGTAGCCAACGCCGTAGACCGTCTGGACGAGCTGCGGCTTATGCGGGTCGGCCTCGATCTTGCGGCGCAGGTTTTTGATGTGGCTGTCCAGCATCCGATCGACGCCGCTGTAGTCGTAACCCAGTGCCCTGTCCATCAGTTCCGTGCGTGTGAAGACATAGCCGGGGCTTTCCATCAGCGTCTGCAGCAAACTGAACTCCGTCGGCGTCAGTTCCACCGCCGTGTCCCGCACCTGCACGTCGCGGCGCTCTACGTCCATCTTTAGGACCCCAACAATCAACGTTTGCGCTCGCGCCGTGCTCCGCTGGCTGCGCCGCAGCAGCGCCCGCACCCGCGCCACCACTTCGCGCGGATTGAACGGCTTCGTGACATAGTCGTCCGCCCCCAACTCCAGGCCGATGATCTTGTCCGTATCCTCGACCCGCGCCGTCAGCATGATGATCAGCGTGTTCGCCAGCTTCTCGTCGCCGCGGACTGTACGGGTGACCTCCCAACCATCCCTGTCCGGCAGCATCAGGTCCAGCAACATCAAGTCAGGCGACTCCCGCCGTAACGCATTAAGAGCGGTTTCGCCGTCATAGGCAACAGATACGGCGTACCGCTCCCGATCTAGATAACTCCTGAGCAGGCGCACGATTTCGCGGTCGTCGTCAACAATCAGTATGCGTTCTTCCGGCATAGGCCCGTTATAGCTGGTTCCTTCTGCAAGGGCAAGTTGCTCGACCGGCATTGGGGCGGGGTCCTTCGTGTCTGTAACGCTCAGATTTTCTGAATATGAGCCCTGGCGGATCCAGCGAAATCTGTTCCTGCAGCCTGTGCCGCTTCCAGCCCACTGCGCTCTCGACTACTAGGGAGACCTGCCGCCGGCGCCGGGAGCGCCCGGAGGCGGCCCCGAAAAGGGAACCCATTCATCCTCCTGCTTGACGAAGGTGGTGGCGCCGAATACTTCATCGCCGCTCTGCAACTGTGTTGAACGAACAACAGTCCATTCACCCTGAACGCCTTCCACCACCACGGCCACCGGCAGTGCATCTTCGTCTCTCGACTTCATCACCACCGTCTCGCCGTCGTTCTCCTGAACAGCGGTCGTGGGCACCAGCCAGCGGGCGTCCGCCGATTCGCTGCGCAGGGTGGCAACTGCCGTCATGCCCGGCCGCACCCCCGTCAGGGCCTCATCAATCAGCCGCACCGTCACCGGGTAGTCGATCACCCCCTCCTGGGCGCTGCTCGATGGTTCGATGCCGCTGATCATCCCCGCAAACACCCTTTCGGGAAAGGCATCGATAGTGACGTCCGCCAGTTGACCAACGCTGATCTTGGGAATATCGACTTCGGCGACATCGATCGTCAGCTGCAGCTGGCTCAGGTCGGCTACTGTGATAGCGACGGTGCCCGCTGAAATCCGGTCGCTTTCATCCACGTTGACCCGCAGGACAGTACCCGCAGCCGGGGCGACTAGCTCCGCTTTGATCAGGTCGAGCCTTGCCTCCAGCAAGGTCAGCTGCGCCTGGTCGATCGACAGCTGCGCCAGTTCGATATCCGTTTCATCCGCGCCGCGCAACAGCGTGTCCAGTCTGGACCGGGCCGCCGCGACCTGCGATTCCGCTGCCGCAATGTTCACGGCCGTCGGTCCGGCCAACAGATCATCCAACTGCTGCTGCGCGGTCTGGGCCTGGCTCAGCGCCGACTGCAAATCCGCTTGTGATGCCGGAGCAACCGCCTCCTCATAGGCCGCCAGCGCCGACCCGTAGGAGATTGTCGCCTGCTGCAGCTGGGCCGCCTGCCGCGTCATTCCTACATCCTCGCGCCAAGCGACCTTGTCATACTCAGTCTGGGCTTCCTGCATGGCTACGTGCGCGTTTTCCACCGCCGCCGCCAGCTGGATCCGTTCATTCTCGCTGGCCCCATTCCGAAGGTCATCGTATCTTGCCCACGCGGAGGCGGCGTTGCTGCGCGCTGCGGCCAGTTCTCCTTCGCTGGCGCCGTTGTGCACTTCGGCCAGATTTTCCTCGGCCGACTTCAACTCCGCAACCGCCGCGGCAAGCTCAGCCGCGCTGGCTTCCGCCAGCAGGTTATCAAGCTGTAGTTCAGCCGACGTCAGACTGATGCGGGCCTGGTCCACTGCCCTACGCAGGTCGTCCCGGTCCAGCGCCACCAGCAGATCACCGCTGCCGACCACGTCGCCAACTTCCACCAGTACCTCGTCTACGTAGCCGTCGACCCGTGCAACCACCTGCTGTGTGTCTACAAGCTCGATATTGCCGGCCGCGGTGACGCGATCCACCGCCGAGTCCGCGGGGCGGATAAGCGTGGTCCCGATGCTGACTGCCGGAACCGTTTCAGTTACCGGTTCCGGCATGGCTGCCAACGCGCTTCCGGCTGTTGTCTGTTCCGGCCCAATCCGGCCCGAGAAACCTGCAAAGCCGGCGCCGAGCGCGATGCCAGCTACCACGGCGCATAGAATAAGTAGAATATGTTTCCAGTTCATATGAATGCTCCTTCCAATCGACGCAGGTATCTGCCGTCCGTTCCGAAATCCGCTGTACAAAATGTGTAACCGCAGGAGAACCTGTCCTGCTTCCGGCCGGCACCTTCAACAGCCGGTCCTTCACCGGGTTTCTCAACAAGATCATCACTCATATCGCAACGCCTCGATCGGGTCCAACCGGGTCGCACGCAGCGCCGGGTACAGCCCGAATATCAGCCCGCAACTGGCGCTGACACCCACAGCCAGGACCAGCGCGTCGACCCCAATCAGAAGGTCGATTGGAAAGTTGGGGATTCTCTGTACCAGTAAAGCCAAACCATAGCTGATCGCGATTCCAATCAGGCCCCCAAGTAACGTCAGTACCAGCGACTCAATCAGAAACTGCAGCAACACGTCGCTGGTGTGCGCACCCAGTGCCTTGCGCAGGCCGATCTCCTTGGTGCGTTCGGTCACCGATACAAGCATGATGTTCATGATGCCGATTCCGCCCACCACCAGACTGATGGCAGCGATACTGCTCAGAAGCAGCGTAAGTGTATTGGTAACGGTGCCGATCGTGTCCAGCAGGCTGGCCTGCGTGCTGATCGTAAAGTCATTGTCGTCGTCCGCGCCGAGTCCGTGGCGCAATCGCAAGGTCTGTTCGATCTGCCGCTCGGCTGCCTCCACCCGCTCTTCACTTACCGCATTCGCCGATACAGACGTAACAATGTATTCGCCGCGATAGCGGGGAACGTTGAAGATGCGTCCGTGGGCCGCGCCAATTGGGATGAACCCACTGTCGTCATTGCTGCCGAAACCGGCGTTGCCGCTTTCTTTCAGCACCCCGACGACCGTGAACGGTTCGCCGTCTATGCGCACGCTTTCGCCAACCACCTGCGTGCGCTCAAAGAGATCGGTCGCAACCGCCGTCCCGATGACGATTACATTGCTCATCTGGGCGATCTCGTCCTCCGTCAGAAAGCGTCCCTCGGCCATCTCCAGCCTGTGAACTTCGGCATAGTCAGCAGTCGTCCCTGTCACCCGGGTCTGCTTGTTGTTGCTGCCGGCGACCAGCTGGATGCTGCCTCCATACTGGGGCACGACCTCAACAATATCCGGATGGAAGGCGGCGTCGGAAAGCGCTCTTACATCGCCCATGGTCAACGTCTGAACAGGGGCGCCGGCGCCCTCTCCTTCGCTCTCAGTGCTCGGGCTGATCGTCAGGCGTGTTGTGCCCTGGCTCGCAACTTCGTCCAGGATATTTGCCGACGCGCCGCGCCCGACACCCAGTATCGTCAGGACCGCGGCCACGCCGATGATAATGCCCAGCATCGTCAAGCTGGCCCGCATCTTGTTGGCGGCGATGCTATCCACAGCGACCGGGAAATATCTAAACAGCTTCATACATCTTTTCCTTATCCTGCTCTATCGCGACGGGCCGCGGCAGCGGCGCAGGCGCGGCCCCGCTCAGCCCGTTGCGAAAACCGCTCGCAGTAGTAGTCGCCGCATCTGAATCGGAAACGATAACCCCGTCTCGCATCGTAATCACGCGATGGGCCCGTTCGGCGATCTCCTGGTCGTGCGTAATGATGACAAGAGTCAGTCCTTCCTCGTGCAGCTTCTCAAAAAGTGCCATCACCTCTTCACCGGTCCGCGTGTCGAGCGCGCCGGTCGGTTCGTCCGCCAGCAGCAGGCTGGGCCGGTTCACGAGCGCACGCGCGATCGCGACCCGCTGTTGCTGGCCACCGGAGAGCTCGTCCGGTCTGTGGTCTGCGCGTTCGGCCAGGCCCACCTGCGCCAGTGCCTCCAGCGCCCGCTTGCGCGAGGCGCTGCGCGCGACATTTGCGTAGAAGAGGGGCAGCTCAACCTGCCGCCAGGCGGGTGTACGCGCCAGCAGGTTGAACTGCTGGAATACGAATCCGATCTCCATGTTGCGCAGATCTGCCATCTGTCTGCCGGTCAGGCCGCTTGCCCGCTGGCCGCGAATCGCAAAGACACCCTCCGTGGGGCTGTCCAATAGACCGATGATGTTCATCAACGTACTCTTGCCCGAACCGCTTGTACCGACGATCGCTACGTACTCCCCCTCTTCGATAGAGAGCGTAACGCCGTTCAGAGCATGGACCTTCGTCTCCCCCATCTGGTAGACTTTCGATATGTCATGCATATCGACCAACGCTGAAGAATCGGCCATATCTCCGTCTCCTGAACGGGTAACACAATAGGCTGCAGATCCGTCAGTACGTCTGGCTGATGCGCAGCCATCGTCCTGACTCTCTACAGTGTACTGTTGGAATCTGGAGATATTCTGGAGATGAAGCAGAGGAAATAGGGAGGATGCTGCCGCGGCGGCACCGCAGTCACACGCCGCCGCAAAACTGCTCTGATTTCAGAGGGTGGCGGCGGGAAGATGCAGGTGCTGATGCACCGCGTCAAGTAGATCGGAGAATTGGGGGCAGGCAACTGCCGACGGCGTGGATTTCCCCCTTGGGTTCAGGGGGGAGGTTGCGGTCAGCGGCGGCCGTGGAGGCAGCCAGAATGTACTGCCTCGCCCCCGCGCTATTTGCAGGTCTTGTGGGGTGTATCAGGTCGTTGCGCGCCGCACGCAGCGTAGCCAGCATTACGTAGACGGATCGTACGCAAATTGCCCAGAACAGACGCCACGCTGATGTCTGAGATACTTCACACCGAAAAGTGACCTTTCTCCAGTGTAAATTGCCGGCAATCCATCAAGCACACACGCTCATTCCAGGACGAATCCGGCACGGGAAACCCATTGACCAACCGGAATTCTCTGGGATAAGATCTCACTGTAAAGGATGCTCTGACGCGTTGTACCCCCCGCCGCTGATCAGCCGTCCTGCACGCTTGCGATCGTTTCCCGCAGCAGGGCGACCGACTGCGCCAAGGCCGCTTGCGAATCGCCGGCGACGCGGCACTCGTACGTCAGATAGCCCTTGAAACCGGCGTCGGCCAGAGCCTGAATGCCGGCTTGCCAGTCGATGTCGCCGATGCCCGGCTGGACTCGCGTGTTGTCAGCCACGTGGACATGGCCGATGTAGCGGCCGATCCTGCGGATCGTCGCCGGTGTGTCGACTTCCTCGATATGCATGTGGAAGAAATCGGTCAGCAGAGCCACGCCAGGAGGGTCCCCTGCCTTCTGGATGATTTCCACCCCGTCCTCCTGCCGCCGCAGCAGGTGCTGCTCATAGCGGTTGAGAGGCTCTAACAGCAGCAGTGTGCCATGACTGTGCGCAAACGCGGCCAGATCGCGCGTGATCTCGACCAGCAGCTCCTTTTCCAGCGCGATCGCATCCTTGAGCGGCGAAAGGTCCGGCAGCCGCGGCGGGCCGAAGATCGGCGGCACAATCTGCCCGGCCGCACCGAAATGGCCGCAGGCTTCCAGGTTGCGCCGGGACTCGTCGATGCTGGCCTGCCGTTTGGCCGGGTCCGGGTCCAGCCAGTCGAAGGTGGACTGGCCGCAAATGGACGAGATGCGCACCGAACGGTTGTTGAAGGCGGACTCGTACTCACTGATACGGTCATAGAGCCGCGACCGGCCCTGGATCTCGACACCGTCGATCTGCAGCGCCTCGGCGCAGTCGAGCTTTTCGTTCAGCGTTTCGCCCGGCAACAGGTTTTCCTGTATTGAGATGAGCATGGGGTCTCCTTCAAGACGAACGGCCTCGCCGTCACAGTGATGTTGAGTAATCTAACGTGTCAGAATGACATAAGGGGCGCCGGCAAGTTGCGTAGCAGGTGTTCCTGTTCCCAGCTTTGGTATAGCGAAGCGGTTGTGCATGTGATACACTCAAATATCGGGTCACACCGCCCGCCCTTGCCCGTTGGCGTCGACAGCCACCGTCGATATGCGACTTAGTTTATCTGATCTTCGTTGCAAAAGTGATTAACCACAACGCACCGCGCGCCTCCCAAGAAGGAGGACATTCGACAAACCCCGCTGACGATGGCGATTGGGTCCACGGAGCGTCCTCCTCCGCCGGACCGCATTCTGCTGACACGGGCAGTACACAGGCAGGCGCAGATAACGAAGCCGAAGTGCATCAATCCCACGCGCTAGTGCGCCACCGGCGTCAGATGCCGGTCCTGAGACCGGAAGTCATCATCGAAATCCCCGCGCCCGTCAACAGGACCCGGCGCTTTGTCTGGCTGGGCGCGGTGGCCGTTCCCCTCATCATCACTTTGATCGCACTCTCCGCGCTGGCGATTCGCACCGAGAGCGGGCCCACAACCGCGCAGGAGGGCACGGTGGAGGCGCGGGTCTCTATGCGCCTGACCGAAGAGTGGTCCAAGAACCAACCCCAATACGCCGCCACCGCCGCGCTTGAGGCAACCGTGGAAGCGCGGGTCGCACTGCGCCTGGAGGAAGAGCGGGCCGTCCAGGCGCAGCAGCAACTGGCGACTGCATCTGCAGCCGGTGAACCGACGGTGAGCCTCGCCACCGACACCGCCGCGGTGACCCCCGCTGCCCCGGAAGGCGCCCCACTCTATGCCCGTTCCTCTGCTGTGGTGAATCTCCGCCGGGGGCCCGGTCAGACCCACGAGTCGCTGGGCCTTATCCCGCCCGGCGAACAGTTGCGCCTGCTCGGCCGCACGGTAGACAGCGGCTGGTTCTACGTAGCCAAGACCGTTGCTTTTTCAACGGAAGAAGAGTTGGGATGGGTGGCCGGCTGGCTGGTGGATGTCCCCGGAGATCCCATGCTTCTCGAAGTCGTATCTTCGAATCCTCTGGCAACGCAGCGCGAGTAGCCGCCGTGGACCGGCGAAAGAACCCCGTACTCTCATAGCAACGGGGATGACCCCGGTTACGTTGTTCTCCAGGCCGGCCCCGCCGCCTCGCTTGCACTACAGCCCCAGCGCGTCGTCGATCTCCTCCTGGTAGGTCCGCACCGCGCCCGACAACAGTTCCTCAAGCTCGACAGCACGCCCCACAGACGCGGATTCGTACGCGCCCAGAATGGCAGCCACCGCGATCATGCCGTCACGGCCGTCGACCTCCGGCGCCCGTCCCTGCAGAACCGCCTCAGCGAAGTCGTGATATTCGATGGCCAGCAGCCTGGCGTCCAACGCCATTTCGGCGTGGGCTACGTCGGGCAAATCATAGACAACGCCGTCCGCGCCGAACAACCGCGCGGTGATCTCGTTCAGAGTGAAGTCGGGCAGCAGGCTCAGGATCTCCTTGCCCTCCAACGTCCGTCCTTCCAGCCGCAGCTGCACCGCACCGCCCGTCCGGTCCCGGGGAATGTCCAGCGCGCCGCGGCGGCCGTGAACACTGCGTTCAAAACGGCTGCTCCCCCTTCCACCGCCCAGGTGCGAGAACTGCACCGTCGCGCCCGACTCCATCATATACTGAGCGAGGATCGAGTCCTCGCCCGTAGCCTCGATCGTCTCCGGGTAGGTGGGCGTCTGCTCCCGGTACGAGATCAGCGGGTGATTCTCGGCAACGGGACGACGGCGCACCGGTTCCACGATCAGCCCGCGCCCGAAGATGCGCGCGTATTCGCCGAGATAGTAGCGGATGATGTCGGCGTAATGAACGCCCATGTCCAGGCCGATCGCCCCCTTCTCCTTCAGATGCCGCCAGGGGGTGGCGGCCATCACATCGTTGCCGCCGAGCGACGTCTGGATCATCAGTAGTGGGTCGTCCAGGAGTCCGGCGTCGATCACCGCGCGCACCATCCGGTTGACCGGATCGCGGCGGTAGTTTTCCGCGGTCGCCAGCACAGTGCCGCTCTCTTCAGCCGCGTCGATGATGCGTTGGCAGGCCCGGATGGTGATGCCCAGCGGCTTCTCCACCAGGGCGTGTTTGCCGGCAGCCAGCGCCGCCGTCGCGATCACGTGGTGGCTGGAGCCGTCGGTGACCACATCGACCGCGGCGATATCCGGGTTGGCCAGCATGCTGTCCAGATCGGTGAAGATCAGCGGCTTGCGGCCAAACAGGCGCTCCACCTCCCCTGCGATCCGCTCGGCATTGTCACGGTTGATGTCGCAGACCGCCATCAACTCCACGTTCGACATGCCGGTTTCTTCCAGCGTGTGGTACGCGATCGTGTGGCGATGGCCCATGCCGCCGCATCCGACCACACAAATAGGAACTCGTTCACTTCCCTGGCTCATCAGTCTGTCCTTGATTGCATTGGCCGGTGGCCGGTATTCCCCATGGAACACCGACAACCGGCCACTATCCACTATTCACTGACCACTGACCACTGACCACTGACCACTGCCGTTACATATTCTGCGGGATCTCCGTCTCTTTCGCGGTGATGAACTCCAGCAGCGCCGGCACGCCCTCCTCCGTCTTCTGGATGCCGCGCTCGATCGCGGGGATGATCTGGTCCGGCGTTTCGATTCTCTCACCGTAGCCGCCGAACGCCTCCGCCATCTTGGCGTAGTTGCCGGAGATATCGGTCGCGCCGTACTTCTCTTGCGAGACCGGCATGATCGGAATCTCAATCGCCATCGAGAAGTTGTTGAACAGGACCGACAGAATCGGGATGCGCTCCCGCACCGCGGTCTCAAAGTCCATACCGGTGAAGCCGATGGCGGCGTCGCCCCACACGTTGATGCAGAGCTTGTCCGGGCAGGCCAGCTTGGCGCCCATCGCCAGCCCCAGGCCGTAGCCCAGCTGCGTCGTCTTGCCCCAGCCGATATAGGAGAGCGGCGTGATCGACTTCCAGAAGGGCGAGAGCTGATCGCGGGGGCTGCCCGCATCATGCGTGATGATCGTGTTGGCCACGTCGACGCTGTCGTAGAGATCGCGAATCACCCGGTAGGGAGAGAGGGGGGCGTCGTCGCTGTTGAGCTTGGCCGCCCACTCGGATTCCCACTGGCCGTTGACTTCCGCAATCCTGGCCGCGACGCCGGCCTGTCTGCCGCGCGTCTGCCCGCCCAGTCGTTCCGACACCGCCGCGATCAACGCTCGCAGCGTAAGATCGGCGTCTCCGATGAGAGCGTGCTGGCTGGCGACGTCCTTGTTGATGTCCGCCGGATCCAGGGTGGCGTGGATGATCGTCTTGCCGGCCGGCATGCGTACACCGAAGTTTGTGAAGCTGAAGCTGCAGCCAATGCCAAAGATCACGTCGGCGCTGTTCAGGAACTCCCCCACGGCCCGCGTGTGGGAGCGGTTGGCCGAGCCGAGGCTCAGAGGATGTGTCTCCGGGAAGGCGCTCTTGCCGTTTAGCGTCGTGGTCACCGGCGCCTCCAGCAGCTCTGCCAGCTCTTTCAGAGCATCCCACGCCTTGGCATAGTGGACGCCCTGGCCGGCATAGAGGACAGGCTGTTCCGCCGCCACCAGCATATCCGCCGCCCGTTCCACATCCGCCGGGTCCGGCCCGTAGCGCACCCGTTGCACCGGTTGATAACTGAAATCTGCGACTTCGGCAGAGGAAATATCCGCAGGGATCTCCACCAGCGCCGGCCGCGGCCGCCCGTTGCGCACCGCCGCGAACGCCCGCCGTATCGCGTCCGCCGTCATCTCCGGCGTCGTCAGCTGTTCGCTCGATTTGGTGACCGAGGCATAGCTCTGCGCCGAGTTGAAGTTGGGCTGCACCTGGTTGATCGGCCGCGGATAGCCGCCGGGCAGAACCACGATCGGGGCTGAATCGCCGAATGCCTGCGCCACGCCGCCGAAGGCGTTTTCTGAACCGGGGCCCGACTGCATGCAGAAGACGCCGATCTTGTCGCCCGAACTCAGGCGGCTGATGGCGTCCGCCATGTGCAGACCGATGCGCTCCTGGCGCACGATGATTGTGCGGATGTCCAGTTTGGCCGCCGATTCGATGAGATAGTTTACCGGATAGGCGAAAAGGATCTCCGTGCCCTCCTCTTTCAGGCAGTGGGCGATAACGTCAACGACTTGCATGCTATGATCTCCTTACGTGTGGATTCATTTTGGTACCAGGATGTTTCGCAAAGGCCCCACCCTGAGATCGCGGGGCTCTCGCCCGCTCTTGGGCAAAAAGAAGCTCGGGGAAAGCGCGTTTTCCATGCAAACGTACATCAGTAACCGCGTTTGATCCCGACCGTATTCTGTAACGGTTCGCCATTCAAAAAGCGTCTCAAGTTGCCGCTCACAATGCGCCCGACATTGGCCGTTGTCTGGACCGAAGAGGGGGAACTGTGCGGGGTGATTAACAGATTGGGCGCGTCCCACAGCGGATCGTCCGCCGGCAGCGGCTCCGTGGCCGCCACATCCAGCGCCGCACCGGCCAGCTTGCCCTCCTCCAACATCCGGATCAGAGTCGGTTCATGGATGATGCCCCCGCGCGAGATGACGATGAAATAGGCCTCCGGTTGCAGGAGCGCCAGCTCGTCCGGCCCGATCATGCCCCGCGTCTCCGCAGTGATCGGGACCGTCACCACCACCACGTCCGATTCCCGCAACAGCGCAGGCATACCGTCCATCAGCTGCAGGTCGGAGACATGGTCGGGCTTTTCCACGGGATTGACGTCGACAGCGATCACATCCATCTCGAATCCTGCCGCCCGTTTTGCAATCTCGCGGCCGATATTCCCCAGACCGATGATACCCATTTTCAAACCGACAAGACCGACCAGCCTGACGCCCTTGGGAACGCCCCACTCGTGCCGCTGTTGCGCCTTATACAGGGGACCGAACTGGCGCGTGAGAAACACCAGCATACCCATCGTATGCTCCGCAATCGTCGCGGCGTGAGCGCCCCGCGTATTGCAGACGGTAATATCCCGCTCCGTCAGCTCCGGCACGTTGCGCATCCATTCCACGCCTGCGCTGGACGACTGGATCCAGCGCAGGTTGGGCGCGGCCTGCAGCTGGCTGCTGTTCATCGGGCCGATGGCGGCTTCCGCGTCGGCGGCCTTCGCCGCGATATCCTCGGCCGTCTCCGCAAACACAAACTCCACCTGCGGAAAGTCGCCCCGGAAGCCATCCACAAATCCTATGACCCACTGCGCTGTTAACAGAACTTTCATTGTGCTCTCCGTCGTTAGGCTGGATGCTGCCGTGAAAAGTGAATCGTGGTTAGTGGGACTGTAATCCACTAACCACTGAGGTCCTGTCATTATACACCAGAACCGTATGGGCGCGGCATAGTTTGCCCCGGACGATCACCCTGTTGCAGATGCCGGCGATCGGACAACCTGGCCGCAATCTGATGAACCGGCAAATGGCATCCAGCCGGCGCCTCCGCCAACCGCGGCCAGAAACAGTGGTGCGACAGTTTTCCCATCGCCTCAGCCCATCCCCTGACGCAGAACTGCGCCGCCCTCCCGGAATTTGTGGCTGCCATGGCCGTGTGCTATAGTTGAACTCTGATATCCGGGGGATTAGCTCAGATGGCTAGAGCGCTACGTTGACATCGTAGAGGTCACTGGTTCAAGTCCAGTATCTCCCACCTTGGCCGCTGCCGAACACCGGCGTTCGGCAGATTGTCGCCAGTCCCATCTTCTCGGGCACTTGGCGGTGACGCGGTATATCGGCCGCGACCAGCCCAACACGGGCAGGTTTCGCGTTAAGGGCGAAAGGGGTGGTGCCATGAAGCATACGAGCCTCTTTCGACCAGGGGAATATGCTTGACCCTCTTCGCTCCGGAGTTGTAAGGTGGAGAGTGAATATTTTTCCTCTTACCGAACACACCTCACTTGATGGCTCGGTGTAGGTATGTTCGGTATATTTCTATGAAATCTGCATGTCTGACTGTTTGGCCGCGTGGCACCGGCTCTCAATAAAGAGCTCTACAGGAGGAAGATAATGCGCAGTCATCTGTCTATAAGTAAATTGGTAGCCGTGCTGATGGCCGCCTCCATATTTCTGTCAGGCTGTCATTACTGGATGAAATCCCATTCGCGCATGGACGGTTATTCGCGAATGGATCGTTTCGACACGAAGTCAAGATGGCACGTTTCCAAGTCCGATCGCGCAGGTTACACCGTGGCCATGGTAGAGAAAGCCCTGCGGATTTACGAAGCCAAGGGCCGGGAAGCCACCGTCGAATTCTACAAATCTCCGGAAAGCGTGGACGGCGAATGGTATGTCTTCATCTTCGATGAGAACGGTGACATGATCGCCCACCCGAATCCCGACTTTCTGGGCGAGAACCTGATGGGTCCCACAGGCGTGGATATCACCGGCTATCGGCATGGCGAAGCGATTGCCGGCGCCACCGAGGAGGGGAAGTGGGTCGACTATATCTTCCTCAACCCTGTCAGCGGCAACCAGGAGTATAAGCATACCTGGGCAGTGCGTCACGATGGGTTGATCTTCGCCTCCGGCTGGTATCAGGTGCTCCCGACTTTGGGGCTGGGCGTAACCAAGGCCGAACCTGCTGAGTACACGGTTGCGTTTGTCGACCGGGCGCTTCGCTACTACAAGGCGCACGGGCGAGAGAACACGGTTGCCCATTACAACACGCCGGAAAGCGTGGATGGCGCGTGGTACATCTACATCTTCGACGAGAATGATCTGTTAATCGCCCACGCCAACCCGGATCTGCTGGGTATGGACCTGAAGGAAGAGCTGGGCCTGGACTCCACCGGTTATCATTTCGGCACCGACATGCTGGAAGCGACGGAAGAGGGGTTGTGGATACACTATGTCTTCGTCAATCCCGCCACCGGCGAGGAGGAGACCAAGCACGCCTGGGCCGTGCGCCACGATGGACTGCTAATCGGCTCGGGCTGGTATGAATAGACCTTCGATGGGTGCCCTCCGGGCGCGGCGATAAGCCAATACAACAGGGGCGCTCCACCGGGCGCCCCTGTTCTTCTTTGAATTGCGTGCGGGCAGAGACGCACATAGCAGTAGTTACAGGTGTTTCATGTTGATTGATGGGCTTTCCCACGGAAGCGCAGTGCAGGCCGCAGCCGCAGCCTATGTCGGCCGGATCGAGCAACTTATCGACCTCTGCATCGCCGTCCAGCAGATTCCCGCCCCGACCGGCGCCGAGGCCGAGCGGGCCGCGTGGATCGAGAAGCGCATGCGCGCCATCGGCCTCGCCGACGTCGAGCGGGACAAGCTGGGCAATGTCTATGGTCGGGTCTGCGGCCCGCGCGCACAGGACCGCCCCGCCCTGCTCGTGTCCGCCCACACAGATACCGTCTTCCCGCCTGAAACCGACCTGCGCTTGCGCCGTCTGGAAAAGGGACTGATCCGCGGACCGGGCATCGGCGACAATTCAACCGGCGTTGCCGGCCTGCTCACGCTGGCCGAGACCTTGACGCAACTCGCCCCGCCGCCCGTGGACATCTGGCTGGTCGCCAATTCGATGGAGGAGGGCGTGGGCGATCTGCGCGGTATGCGCCGGGTCGTGGACCGGCTGGCCGCGCAAACGAACGAGGCAAGTCGCAAAGTGGGTCCTTCCCGTAACGGGCGCGGCGCCCTGGGTGCAGTGATCGTACTTGAAGGCATGGGCCTGGGCCGCATCGTCCACCAGGCGCTGGGCGCACGGCGCTACCGTACATCCGCCGCCGCGCCGGGGGGCCACAGTTGGGGTGATTTCGGCGCAGCTAGCGCCGTTCACGGTCTCGTACTGCTGGCCAGTGACCTCGTCAAACTGCAGGTCCCCCAGACACCGCGTACCACCTTCAATATCGGCCGCATCGGCGGCGGCACCTCCGTAAATTCCATCGCCCAGGAGGCGTGGATGGAGCTGGACCTGCGCAGCGAATCACCCGAGACCCTCGCCTGGTTGGACGAGCAGATCGGACAGATAGTAGAGCGCCACGCGCAGGCGCACAGCGCGCACAATGACGGCCTGACGCTGCGCCACGAACAGATCGGCAACCGGCCCGCAGGCGGGCTCCCTTTTCGCCATCCGCTCGTACAGGCCGCCTCCACGATTCTGCAGGAACTCGGCGTTAAGGAACGCAGCGATGGGCGCATCAGCAGCACCGACGCCAATGTGCCCCTCAGCCGTAACATTCCAGCCGTCTGTGTGGGCCTTACCGATGGCGGCGACGCCCACCGTCTGAGCGAATGGATCGACCCATTACCGTTGGTAAAGGGGATGCAGCAGTTGCTCTACCTCACCTGGTGGAGCGCTGCGTGGTTGACTAAGAGTGGTTAGTGGCGAACCCTGGCGGCCCATGGTCTTACCACCCACGGGCGGCAACCCACTTCGTTGTCTGACAACGAAGTGGTAGCGCATGGTACCACACCCACTGAAGTTCACAGGAGCAACGGAGATGGCTATAAAAGTAGATGGCCTGTATAAAATTCGCCATAGCGCAGCCCACGTCATGGCGCAGGCGGTACTGGAACTCTATCCCGAAGCCAAGTATGCGATCGGACCGCCGATCGATAACGGCTTCTATTACGATTTTGATCTCGGCGTCGACCAGGACGGCTCCCCGCGCACCTTCCGTCCGGACGATCTGAAAACGATCGAAAAACGCATGCGCCAAATTATCGGCGGCAAGCACCAGTTTGCCTATCGCGAGGTCAGCGACACCGAGGCCCGCCAGCTCTTCGCCGGCCAGCCCTACAAGTTAGAGCTGATCGACGGCCTGGCCCAGGGCGAAATCGACGAGTACGGCAATGAAATTACCGAGAAACCCGTCATCAGCACCTACAAGCATGATACATTCGAAGACCTGTGCCGGGGTCCCCACGTGGAGCATACCGGCCAGATTGTCGCCGACGCCTTTCAGCTTCTCAGTGTCGCCGGCGCCTACTGGCGGGGCGACGAGAAAAACCCGATGCTGCAGCGCATCTACGGCACCGCCTGGCGCAACCGCAAAGAGCTGAGGAAGCACCTCGATCAGCTCGAAGAGGCCAAGAAACGGGACCACCGCAAGCTGGGCCGCGAGCTGGAGATCTTTATCTTCGAAGAGGAGGTCGGGCCGGGCCTGCCCCTCTGGCTGCCGCGCGGCGCCATCATCATCGAAGAGCTCGAACGCCTCGCCAAAGAGACCGAAGAAGCGGCCGGTTACGACCGCGTGCGTACGCCCCATCTCACCAAGGAGGACCTCTTCCTGCGCAGCGGACACCTCGTCTTCTACAAGGACAGCATGTACCCGCCGATGGAGATGGAAGGCGTCACCTACTACGTGAAGCCGATGAACTGCCCGATGCACCACAAGATCTTCGGCTCCAAGCTGCGCAGCTACCGCGAACTGCCCGTGCGGCTGGCCGAATACGGGACCTGCTACCGCTATGAGCAGAGCGGGGAGCTTTTCGGACTGATGCGCGTTCGTTCGATGCAGATGAACGACGCCCACATCTACTGCACCGAGGCGCAGTTTGCCGAGGAGTTCATGCGCGTCATCGACCTGTACAAGTACTACTTCGACCTCTTCGAGATCGAGCGCTTCGTCATGCGTCTCAGCACGCACCACCCCAGAAAGCTGGGCGATAAGTACGTCGACAATCGCTCGCTCTGGCTGCAGACCGAGGAGATGGTGCGCCAGGCCATGACCGAGGGCAACGTGCCCTTTGAAGAGGAGCCGGACGAGGCCGCCTTCTACGGCCCCAAGATCGACGTCCAGATCTGGAGCGCCATCGGCCGCGAGTTCACCCTCGCCACCAATCAGGTCGACTTCGCCCAGCCGGAACGGTTGGACCTCTCCTATATCAACGCCGCCGGCGAAGAGGAGATCCCGCTGTGTATCCACCGCGCGCCGCTGAGCACGCACGAACGCATGATCGGCTTCCTTATCGAGCATTACGGCGGCAACTTCCCGGTCTGGCTGTCGCCCGAGCAGGTGCGGGTCATTCCCGTGACGTCGGCCCACAACGAGTACGCGGTGCAGATTGAAAAGCGCCTCGCCGAGGCCGGGGCTCGGGTCTCCGCCGACCTCAGCAGCGACCGCATGAACAACAAGATCCGCCAGGCCCAGGGGATGAAGGTTCCCTATATGCTGATCGTCGGTGATCGCGAGGTGGAAGAAGATACCGTTTCGCTGCGCCGCCGCGACGGCGTCCGCCAGAACGGGATGCCGGTGGCAGAGTTCGTCTCGCTTGTCGTCGAACGTATCGCCAGCCGCGCCAAGACACTGTAGAGATACCGGCTCGTCAAACGTGCGCATGTTTCGCGTGAAGTACGAAACCGGTAGTGCCTTGAACCATCCGCGCCTCTCTCGCACAGAGGCGCAAGCAAAAAAATCTGCGCGCTGAAGTTCATGCTGGAGCGCATACGTCTTTCCTACTGCCGAACACACCTCACCGGATGGCTCGGTGCAGGTGTGTTCGGTATGTTTCTGTGAACTCTGCATGCTTAACCGTTCGACCCGGAATAGCCGGCTCTCAATGAAGAGCGCTACAGGAGGTAGATGATGCACAACCGTATGTTACTTAGTAGATTAGCAGCCGTACTGATAGCTGCCGCCCTGTTTTTGTCCGGCTGTGATCAATACATGACGTCCAATCTGCAGATGGATGGCGCCGTCACCCAACAGGTTACCAAGGCCGATCGCGCCGGGTTCACGGTGGCCATGGTAGAGAAAGCTCTGCAACGCTACGACGCCCAGGGGCGGGAGGCCACCGTTGACTACTACAACTCCCCGGAAAGCGTGGACGGCGAATGGTATGTTTTCATCGTCGATGAGAACGACGAGATAATCGCCCACGCCAACCCGGACCTGCTGGGTGAGAGCCTGCACGGCCCTGTAGGGGTGGATATCACCGGCTATCGACAAGGCGAAGCCATAGCCGGCGCCACCGAGGAGGGGAAATGGGTCGATTACATCTTCCTCAACCTTGCCACCGGAAACCAGGAGTTCAAGCATACCTGGGCCGTGCGCCACGACGGGCTGATCTTCGCCTCCGGCTGGTATCAGATCCTGCCCGATCTCTCCCGCAGCGCCCCCACCAAGGCCGATCGCCCAGGCTACACCGTCCATCTTGTTGAACAGGCCATCCAACGCTACAAGACCGAGGGACGCGCAGCCACCCTCGAATACATCAATTCGCCCGCAAACCTTGACGGCGAATGGTACGTCTTCCTCATCGACGAAAACGACATCCTCATCGGCCACCCCAGAGAGGAGCTGCGCGGACAGTATTCCATAGGCGATGAAATCGGCGAACTCGGCGTCGATATCACCGGATACAGATACGGTGAACTTCTGCACAGTGTCGACGAGGAAGGCCTCTGGGTCGACTACTTCTTCCTCAATATCGCCACAGGCAACCATGAGTTCAAACATTCCTGGGTCGTCCGTCACGACGGCCTTATCTTCGGCTCCGGCTGGTA
>VYDA01000250.1 GCA_009843665.1 Caldilineaceae bacterium SB0675_bin_29
AATCCAACGCACCTGCCCGAACGGACCCCCGCTGCCCTCCACCTCGGCGCGACGCTCCGAGTCCGGCTCAAAAAGACCGACCACCTCAACGTCCTGGGAGTCCAGCATCGCCTGCAGCTTCCCCGCAGCGTGCCCGTGCTTCGTCCCGTACTGGGCCATCCTGATCGGCTCTGCACCGTTTCCAACAGTCATTCCAAGACCTCTCTAAACCCTGAATTCAACTGACGACCTACCCACAGCCAGTCCCCGACACCAAACGAGGCGAGCAAAGTCTCCGCACGCCTCGCCTCTACTATCATTTGTCCAACACCGCAGCCACTAACCACTGACCACTGACCACTGCCTTCTGCAGTCACGCGCAAACGGGATTGTCGTCGGTCCAGCGGTTGAAGCTCGTAGTGTCTTCTACCTTGGCCATATGATCGCGCGTATCGCGCCACAGCTTCTCCCACGCCGCCGGTTCGCGTAGTACCGTGTCGGGATACTTGCGGCTGCGGGCGACGAAGCCCGGGAAGGCCGGCCTGCCGGTTGGCTGTCCCGTCGGGTTGTAACGAATGTCAAAACTCCAGCGAATGGAATCGCTGTTATTGGAGTAGGAGGCATGCAGCGTCTGTTTATGCATGAGCAAGGCATCACCCTTGTTCATGATCATTGCACGGGCCTTGCCTTCCAACAGCTTGCCGGGTACCGCCAGACCGAGGTTGGTGGGACAGTGGTCGATCAGCCCGCGCTTGTGGCTCCCAGGCCACACACACAGGCAGCCGTTCTCAACGTTCACATCCATAAGCGGGAACCAGACCGTTAGCATCTGCGTCTCGTCGGCCTCCGTCCTGACCACCCCATGGTCCTGGTGGACGACCGTCTTGCCCAGCATAACTCGCCCGGTCTCCTGGTTGATCGGCGTGAGATGTTCCGGCGGCTTCAGGCGAACATGCTGTACGGGATTGGAGTAAATCTCGCCGCCGAGGATCGACTCGACCGAGTCCAGCAGACTCGCGTTCGTCAACATACCGAAAACAGCCGGGCCTGCCCAGAACGGCGTATCAGGCTTCACATTTCCCTGCGGCAGCGAAAAGTCGAAGTACTGCGCATGGACTTTTCCGCTTTCCTGGTAGATCGCGATCAGCCGCTCGGCAAAGGGCAGTTCCTCGTACAGAGAAGTGGTCTCCCCCGCTTCATACAGGTCATGGGCCAGGTTGTCCAACACGCCCTTGTACTCTTCGATAACCCGGTCAATATCCTGTTCAGGATCGAAAACGTCGCGAACGATAACGTAGCCCTCTTCGTCGTATTGCTCGAGTTGTTCGGCCGTGAGTTTCATGGTCATGCCCTCCTGTATGCATTCCCATAGAGAAGTAAGATGATTTCTATCTGTTTTGCGTATCGTCCGACATATTTTCGTTTCGTAGGTGCCCAGCACGTATATCGTACTTGCCAGGGCGCTCCGGCGTCAAGTGCCCGGATTCCACCATCAAATCGAGCGGATTGACCCGTGTCTGCAGGGGCATCTCCACCTTCTCATGCATACGGGCCGACTCGTAGACGGCATGGACCATCTGCAGGGCCTTATAGCCATGCTCGCCCTGGCCCCTGTGTGCTTCCACCTTGCCCTCCACCCAGTCCGCCAGTTCATCCGCCTGTGCGGCTGCGCCTTCTTGCCACTCAAAGCGGTTGCCCAACTCTTCCACCGTGTAAAACCTGCCGTCCGGCACATGCCTTTCCCAGCGCCCGCCGCTCTTTGCATTCAGAATATCAAGCGTTTCGGTCGTGATGCTGATCATGCCCTCACTTCCGAAAACTAGGGCGCCCTGGTAATGGTTCGGTACGAGGTCGCTGAGAATCATCGCCCGCGGCCCGCCCGCGAATTGGAAAACGGCCATCGCACGGTCCTCGATTCTGGTGGCGCGCTCGTACTGGTCCGTTTTGCGCTCAATGTTGCCCATGACCCAGACACACTCGTCGTCCGACAGCAGGTAGCGGTACATATCGGTCTGATGCGAGCTGTAGTTGGGCAGACCGTCGCCGCCCAGGCTCTGAATAAGGTTGACGTCGCCGATGGCGTTGCAGGTAATCAGCTCCTTGGCCAGCGTATAGGCGGGAAGAAAACGGCGCTGGTGGCCGATCGCGAGCTTCACGCCGTTTCGCCGGCATGCTACCATCATCTGCTCAGCCGCGCCCACCGTATCCGCCATCGGCTTCTCGCACAAGATGGCCTTGGGCCTGAAGGCCGCAGCCGCGAGTGTCCAGGGGGCATGACCCTTGTGCCATGTGCAAATCGACACCACGTCCGGCCGCTCTTTTTCCATCATCTCGCGGCCGTCGGTGTAGTGCGCCGGGGCGATGTCGAACTGCTCGGTCTTCTCCGCCATCGCCTCTGCACTCAGGTCCGCCAGTGCCACCACCTCATAGCGGCTGCAGGCCAGGTAACCGTGAATATGATTTGATGATATGCCGCCGCTGCCAATGACCGCGGCACGAAGCTTCTCAGCCATACTCAATTCCAATCCGTGTCAGATTTCAAGGCCGCTTCCAGCGATCCAACTGGTTACATCCCAAATATAGGGGCGAACTCACCTATACCTCCGGCGGCAGACCAACCATTGCCACGCCGCCACTAACTCCGAATCAGAGAAAGCGCCCCCTCCTACCACTGACCACTGACCACTGACTACTGACCACTGCAGTTG
>VYDA01000207.1 GCA_009843665.1 Caldilineaceae bacterium SB0675_bin_29
GGGGGGTGGCGGGGGCGGGGCCCCCCCCTCACATGGGAGGGCCTAATCGGCCCGACCGCCCAGAGCTGCAGTGGTCAGTTGTCAGAGACGATGCTTTTCTTGCCTCAGAGTTGAACGCGGACTGGCCATGGTTTGATCTGTGCAAGAGGTTTGCTTGAACTCACCCCCACTTTGGGATGGACACATAAAAACTTTGACGGACTCGGCCTTCCAATTTGTGTCGCGCCGTAGTTTTGTTTCTCCACCGAAATGTCAGCGTCATGATCCGTCGCTAACCACCTTCTAAGGGCCACTACCATTTGTCAATTCTGTCTTGGGCAGGTCCTTGGTGGGGTCGACGAAGGGGACGCGCACAACTTGGGCGTCGACGATGCCGTCGGCGGGGAGTTGGACTTTGACCTGGGTGCCGCGTTTCCAGTGGGAGCGGGGCATGACGGCCAGGGCGATGTTGGATTGTTGGGCCGGGGACCAGAAGGCGCTGGTGACGTAGCCGACGTCGTCGCCGGAGTCATTGTCTTTGACCAAGTAGAAATCCTCGTTGTACCAGACGATCGGCTCGCCGCCGACGCGGAGACCGACCAGCCGCTGATTCACCCCCTCCTGCTTGATCCTCGTGAGCGCCTCTTTGCCGATGAAGTCGCCTTTGTCCAGATCCACCTGCCAGCCCAGACGGACCTCATAGGGGTTATTCTCGATGTCCATGTCCTGGCCGTAGGAGAGGATGCCGGCCTCAATGCGGCGAATGTGGCTGGGCGCGATGACGCCGAGATTGAACTCTTCGCCCTGCTCAAGGATGTAGGGCCAGACGTCGTCGGCGTGGAGCATGGCGTTATGCAGGTAGATCTCGAAGCCGACCTCGGCGGAGAAGCCGGTGCGCGAGATGGTTACGGGATGGCCGTTGAGCGTTTCGTGGATCAGGCCGTAGTAGGGGATCTCGCGGATGTGGGAGCCGAACATCTTCTCCATCAGGGGGGCGGACTTGGGGCCTTGAATCTGGACAGGAGAGACGTCGAGTTCGTGGATGTCAACGTTGAAGCGGCCGGTGGCGTTGACGCCCTGGGCCCAGAGCAGCACGTCGGAGTCGGAGATGCTGAACCAGAACTCGTCGTCGGCTACGCGCAGGAGCACCGGGTCGTTGATGATGCCGCCGTACTGGTTGCAGAGGATGACGTAGCGGGCGCGCATGTTGGGCATCAGCGTGTGCACGTCGCGAGTGATGAGGTAGTCGACGAACTGGGCGGCTTCGGGGCCCTTGACCTGGATCTGGCGTTCGACGGCCACGTCCCACATGCTGACGTGCTCGGTGAGGAATTTGTACTCGGCGAGCATGCCGCCGTCTTCGGGCTTAATGTAGGCGCGCGGGTGGTACTGGTGGTTGTAGGTGGTGTAGGCCCAGCAGCCAGCGGCCTTGGACAGGTGCCACCAGGGCGACTTCCGGATGCGGGTCGAGATGAGCATGCGGGCATCGCTGTTTCCGCTCTGGCGCAGGTTTATGGGCAGGCGGCGGTTCTTGAGGCCGTCGATGAGTAGTGTTTGTTGCATGTGGGATAACTCCAGTGGTCAGTGGCTAGTGGTCAGTGGTCAGAGGTCAATAATCGGCGGGATGCCGCGTATCAGGCTTTCATTTTTGTGCCGCGCGGGTCGTAGAGAGGTTCGCGGGCAACCGTTGCGGGGAGGCGTTCGCCGAAGTAGAGGATGTCGACGCTGGTTCCCACTTCGGTGTATTGGATTGGCAGATAGCCGTAGACGATGCCGCGGCCGATGGTGTGGCCGTAGTTGGCGCTGGTGACGTAGCCCAGGAAGCGGTCTGCGTCCATGATCGGCTCTTTGCCCATGACGACGGAGTCGGGGTTGTCGAGGGTCATGCAGCAGAGCTGGCGCGTGTTGCCCTGGGCGCGAAATTCTGTCAGTGCGTCGCGGCCGATGAAGTCGCCTTTGTTCATGCGCACGGCGAAATTGATGCCGGCCTCGTAGGGATTGTGCTCGGTGTGGATGTCCTGGCCCCAGAGGCGGTAGCCCTTTTCGAGCCGGAGCGAGTCGAAGGCGCCGCCGCCGACTGCGATCACGCCGTGCGGCTCGCCTGCCTCCCATAGGATGTCCCAGAGGCGCAGGCCCTGTTCGAACGGGGCGTAGAGTTCCCAGCCGAGTTCACCGACGTAGGAGATGCGCAGGGCCAGCACGGGAACCTCGGCGACCGTTATCTGCTTGGCGGTCAGGTAGGGGAAGGCGGCGTCGCTCAGATCGTCTTCACAGACGGTGCTGAGCAGGTCGCGGGCGCGCGGCCCCCAGAGGCCGATGCAACACTGTCCCGCTGAGATGTCGGTCAGGCTGGCCGAGCCGTCGCCGGGCAGATGCGACTCCATCCAGTCCAGGTCGTGGAGACCCATGGCGCCGCCGGTGACGATCATGAAGCGCTCGTCGGCGAGGCGGGTGACGGTCAGGTCGCACTTGATGCCGCCGCGCGGGGTCAGCATGGCGGTGTAGATGATGGAACCGACGGGTCTGTCCATCTGGTTGGCGGCAATGCGCTGCAGGGCGGCTAACGCGCCGGGGCCGGTCATTTCGAAAATGGCGAAGGGCGTCAGATCGAATAGAGCTACCCGTTCCCGTGCCGCCGCGTGTTCCGCCGCGACAGCCGGCGACCACTCCTGCGCGGCCCAATCGTTGCGGGCTGTGCCGTCTACAT
>VYDA01000643.1 GCA_009843665.1 Caldilineaceae bacterium SB0675_bin_29
CGGGTGGCCGTTCCCACCACGGTGCATTGCGACCACCTGATCCAGGCCAGGGTGGGCGCGTCCTCCGACTTGCAGGACGCCCTCAACGAGAGCAACGAGGTGTACCAGTTCCTTGAATCGGCCAGCCGGCGGTTCGGCATGGGTTTCTGGAAGCCCGGCTCCGGCATCGTCCACCAGGTGGTGCTGGAAAAATACGCCTTCCCCGGCGCACTGATCCTTGGCACCGACTCTCACACCGTGAACGGCGGCGGGTTGTGTTCCCTGGCCATCGGCGTGGGCGGCGCGGACGCGGCCGACGTGATGGCCGGTCTTTCCTGGGAAGTGCGCTACCCGCGCATCATCGGCGTCAAGCTCACCGGTTCCATGAACGGCTGGACGGCGCCCAAGGACGTGATCATCAAGCTGGCCCTGGAACTCACCGTGGCCGGCGGCACCAACGCCATCATCGAGTACTTCGGTCCTGGCGCGGCGTCGATTTCCGCCACGGGCAAGGGCACCATTTGCAACATGGGCGCGGAGCGGGGAGCGACGGGCGACGTGTTCCCCTACGACGAGCGCATGGCCACCTATCTGCGCGCCCCCGGCCGCGGCGAACTGGTTGCGATTGCCGAGGAGTACGTCCACCTGTTGAAGTCCGATCCCGAGGTTGAGGAGCAGCCCGAGCAGTTCTACGACCACATCGTGGAGATCGCCCTTTCCACTCTGGAGCCTCACATCACCGGCCCGCACTCGCCCGACCGGGCGCGGCCGATCTCCGCGCTCAAGGATGAGGCGGAGCGCGAGGGATTCCCCGAAACCGTGTCAGTGGCCCTGGTGGGCAGCTGCACCAACTCATCCTACGAGGACATGGAGCGTTGCGCCGACGTGGCCCGCCAGGCGGCGGCCCGGGGCGTCACCGCGGCGTCGGGCCTGCTGGTCACTCCCGGCTCCGAGCAGGTGCGCGCGACCATCGAGCGCGACGGGCAGCAGGCGGCGCTGGAATCCATCGGCGCGACCGTGCTGGCCAATGCCTGCGGCCCGTGCATCGGCCAGTGGAACCGGCCCGAGGCTCGCGGCACCGACAACAGCATCGTAACGTCCTACAACCGCAACTTCCCCAGCCGCAACGACGGCAACGCCGGCACCATGAACTTCATCGCCAGCCCGGAGCTGGCCATCGCCATGGGCCTGGGCGGCAGCCTCTCGTTCAACCCGCTGACGGACCCGCTGGTGGACGCCAACGGCAACGAGTTCATGCTCCAGCCACCGTCGGAAGCCCCGGAGGTTCCGCCCACCGGGTTTGATCCCGGCACGGATATGTACGTGGACCCGCCGGCAGACGGCAGCGACGTTGAAGTGCGCGTTGATCCGGCGAGCAACCGGCTGCAAGTGCTGGAACCGTGGGAAGCCTGGGACGGCAACGACTTTGAGGACATCCCCGTCCTGGTCAAGACCGAGGGCAAGACGACCACCGACTCGATTTCCCCGGCCGGCCCCTGGCTGCGCTTCCGCGGGCACCTGAACAAACTCAGCGACAATATGTTCCTGGCGGCCAACAACGCCTACACGGAGGACACCGGCACGGGCAAGAACCAGCTCTCCGGCGAGGAGATCATGCCCATTCCGGAGATTGCCCGCGCCTACAAGGCCGAGAACGTCCGCTGGGTCGCCATCGGCGACGAGAACTACGGCGAGGGTTCCAGCCGCGAGCACGCCGCTCTGTCGCCCCGGATGCTGGGCGCGGCGGCCATAATCGTCCGCAGTTTCGCCCGCATCCACGAGTCCAACCTGAAGAAGCAGGGCCTTTTGCCGCTGACCTTCGAGGACCCGGCGGACTGGGACCGGGTGCTGGAGGACGACCGCATGAGCCTGGTGGGCCTGAACAATCTGGCGCCCGACGTACCGGTGCAGGCCGTCCTGAAGCACGCCGACGGCAGCGAGGAAACCCTCAACCTGCGCCACACCCTGAACCAGACGCAGATCGAGTGGTTCAAGGCCGGCAGCGCGATGAACTACATGAAGAACCTGGAAGGCGCGTAACCAACCTTGGTTCACCGGCGCTTTGATGAATGGGGGCGGGTTTTGAAACCCGCCTCCGGCACCAACGGGAATTAGTAGATTATGACTACAATGAGTGATGAGCGCCGTGCTGAGGCTGCCATGGAGTTCCTGGCGGCGTCCGAGCGGGAGTTTGCCGCCGGCGACGAGGCGCAGGGGTCGGAAAAGTTATGGGGTGCGGCGTCGCAGGCCGTCATCGCAGTGGCCCAGCGGCGGGGTTGGAAGTATGGGAGCCACCAGGATCTGAAAGTTGCGGCGGAGAGGCTGGCGGTGGAACAGGACGATGGCACTTTAGGTTCCGATTTTGCCGTCGCGGAGAAATTTCACGCCAATTTCTATCATCTGTTCATGGATGATTTGCAGTTGGAGCAGGATCCGCAGTATGTACGCAGATTCGTGCTCCGGGTTCTGGCGTTGCTGGATTAGTGTGCCACTCAGCGCGGTTGGGTTGAGCGGCGCCGGTTCTTGAAGGCTTTGACGCCGCGCCAGATGCCGAGTACGGCCAGCGTTGGAGCCGCTATGATGAGCGTCCACATTGTGATGCCCAGCAGCGCGCCCTGCCACCAGTTCATTTGCAGCACCTGTAGGCCGAGGAAGAGCACAATGTTCGCCAGGACGTAGCAAACGGCGGATGACGCCAGTAGAAC
>VYDA01000081.1 GCA_009843665.1 Caldilineaceae bacterium SB0675_bin_29
GGGCAAGATAAGGAGACGCCCGGCCCTACGACAGCCACGTGCCAATTGCTTATGACCTGTGCGAGGAGCACATCGAAGAGTTGCGAAAGGAGGGTTTACTCTGATGAGTAAGCGTCGAAAGTTCAACGAACTCACTGACCAACTTACGCCCGAGGACCGCAAAATCATCGAGGAAAAAAAGGCGAAATTACGCGCCTCGCTGCAGCGGCCAAACAAACCTAGTGAATTTCGAAAATCGGTCCCACAATCGCATGTTCGCAAATCGCATGCGTCAAGACGCAGATAGCGACTTCATTGCACGAGAACTGGACGCATTACGCAACGCCGCGCGAAGTACCCCCCTGAACTTAGTGATTCTATAGAGGTTCCAATCAAAAAGGAATCCTGTAAATCAGGATTCCTTTCACTCACCAAACTGGCGACGCACAGCCTCATCCTCAGCGCGCGGACAATCTTCAAGACTGTACAAGAGCTAGGACTGGCGTCTTAGGACAGCGCCTCGCACAGCCCTCCGCGGGTCATCCCAACCTCGCCCGCCCCTTAAGCCACGCCCTCAATACAACTCCGGCCGCCTATCCGCAAAAATCGGAATCTTCGCCCGCGTCGCCTCCACCGTCTCCAGATCAATCCGCACCGTCAGCAGCGCCTCCGTCTCTCCGCCCTCGATCAACGTCTCACCCCACGGATCAACCACCGCCGACGCCCCGAAGAAAGAAACATCCTCCGACGTCCCCACGCGATTGCACGCCGCCACAAACCACTGGTTCTCGATCGCCCGGCTGCGAAGCAGCGTCCGCCAGTGCATCCGCCGCGGGTGCGGCCACGCCGCCGGCAGAATCACCAGGCGCGCCCCCTCCAGCGCATAGCGCCGGAACAACTCCGGGAAGCGCAGATCATAGCAGATAGCCAGCCCCGCGCAGCCCCACGGCAGCTCGTGCATCGTGCCCGACTCACCCGGCGCCAGGTACTGGTCCTCGTTCATCAGCCGGAAAAGGTGCATCTTCCTGTATGAAGCCGCCAGCTTCCCCTCCGGGCTGTAAAGCACCATCGTATTGTAAAACTGCCCATCCTGGCTCTCCAGCATCGACCCCGTCAGCCAGACGTGGTTGTCCCTGGCCAGCGTGGCGAACCGCCCGAACCAGCCGCCATCGCCCGCCTCCGCCGCCAGCGGCGAAGCGTACCTGCCAGCGTTTTCCAGGTCGATAGAGCTGTGCCACAGCTCCGGCAGCACCACCAGATCGCTGCCCCGCCCGGCCGCATCCTCGATAAACTCCTCCGCCCGCTCAAAATTGCGCTCCGGATCACCAGACAAACAGTCCATCTGCACCAGCGTAAGAACAAATTCAGACATAAGCCCCATACCTTTCCAAGATTTCGACTGTCATTAGCCAGCGGTCCGCGAAGTTTCTAACCACTAACCACTGCAGTTCTAACCACTGCCGTTTCATACGTGCTGGTCAACAAGGATCGGATTCCCGTCAGGATCCACGATCACAAAACTCGCCGGCCCCGTTGTCGTTTCATCGGCCTCGCTCGCAAACTCGATCCCGTCCGCCTTCAACTTCTCCTGGATCTCCCTGACATCGGTAAAGCTGTCAAGAGGTTGTGCGGAACTGTCCCAGCCCGGGTTGAACGTCAGAATATTCTGTTCAAACATCCCCTGAAACAGGCCGATCACACAGCTGGAACTCTTCATGATGAGCCAGCCCTCGCTCGCGTTACCGCCGAACTCCTCAAATCCGAGCTTCTCGTAAAAGGCCTTCGAGACCGCAATTTCCTTGACTGCCAAACTGACCGAAAAACTGCCTAAATCCATTTCATGACTCCATTGTCTCCTGAAGATCAGACTGCAATGATAACGGCTGCGGGCCCGTAATGTCCACTATCCGCGCCTGCCTTTCATTGCGCCTCCTCCGGGTCCGGCAACACCTCCACCGTCGCACCCGGCGCAGGTCCGCTGTACTCGCCCAGCCGGCGCGGGCGGGCGCTGCCCTCAGACGACTGACCGCGCGATCGCGACTGACTGGGCGCGGCATCCACATTTAGCTTGCTGCCCGGCAGCGGACGCGTCGCCCGCCAGATCAACCACGCACCCAGCAAAGGCAGCAGCACCGGCCACAATCGCAGCGGAAGATTCTCCTGACCCAGGCCAACCGAAAATAGAAAGAGGCCCAGCAGCACCAGCACGGAGCCCGGCACCAGCGCCCACCACAGCTGCCACCGCTGCCCCAGCAGATAGAGCAGAAAGAAGACGGCCCCCAGGCCAATGAAGAGGAATGTGCCCAGAACGGACGGGGCTTCGGTGATACTGCTCAGGGCGATCGTGCCGCCCAACATCAACATGAATCCGCCCGGGATGATCGCCCACCAGCGGTCCGCCCGGTCCAGCAGATAGATGTGAAGGAACGCGATCGCCTGGCCCACGAACAGCACGCTGGCCGTTATGCGCTGGTCCAGTGCCGGCAGCGTAGTGAGGTAGACCATCGCCGCCAGCGCGATCAACGTCCAGCCGGGGATCAGCCGCCACCAACTGTCGCGGGCCGAAAGATAGCCGCCCACAAATAACAGCGCCAACAGGCCCAGCAGCGCCGCCCCCCCGTACTGAACGTAAGGCTCAAAACGGACAAATACATCCAGGTTGAACAGCAGCAGCCCTATACCCGCCACCGACAGC
>VYDA01000053.1 GCA_009843665.1 Caldilineaceae bacterium SB0675_bin_29
ATGGTCGGCCTGTTCTTCAACGCAGAAGGTGGGGACATTGGTAACGAGGATGCCTTTGCGGGTGGCGGCGGCGACGTCGATCTTGTCAGTCCCGGAACCGAGTCGGGAGATCACGCGGCAGCGGCTCAGGCTTTCGATTACGCCTTCGGGCAGCGCGGTGGACACGACAAAGATGGCGTCATAGTCAGCAACGCGGGGAATAATCGTTGAGGGGGTATTGGCTTCCACTTCGAAGGGGGGTAGGTGATGCTCATGGAAGCGGTCCCTCTCGTATTGGGACATCGGCGATAGAACGGCGTTGAGTCGCACTACGCGGAATTCTTCCAGGTGACTCCAGTCGGACATGGGCTCAACCCTCCCTGTAAAACCCTCAGAAGTGCAGGATTCCACGCTGATGTGATGCCTGGCGAACTGCCGCGTGAGAGTTGGTCCGGCTGGGTTCGCACAGCCGTGGCTGAGCGCTTTCTGAGTCACAAAAAACGGTTGCACAACCACGGGGCCTATGCTACGATTTCGATCATATTCAGTATACTGTTGCCAGATTTAGCCTGTCAATTCTTTTGGCCGTTTTTGCCCTCCATCCCAGTAAGGTCATTACGCGTTACGTGACTTATGTCTGGGTGAACGGCACCCAATGACCAGAACCGTGTCCATTTCACAGAGCGTCTGGTTACTCAGGTCTGACCGAAACAGTACGCCCGGTCGGCGTTCTGCGGTGGCTCTGAGGTAACCCATCGCCTATATTGCTGCCCGTTTTGTCTGATGTATCCATCGTGAATTCAGCAGGTCACTTCAGAACCAAGCGAGGAGAGGAGACGATGAACCAAAGACGTATCAGTAGACGCTCGTTCTTGCGGCTCAGCGGTGTCGCCATCGTTGGCGGTGCGCTGGCCGCCTGCGCTCCCGCCGCGCCCGCCCAACAGGGTACGGGTGACGGGTCTGCCTCGGCGGAGCAACCAGCTGGCATAGAGGGCAGGACTTACACTTTCTGGGGCCTGCAATATGACCCCCACGTAGAGCGGTACCACATGCTCGCTGACGCCTTTGAAGAGAAGACCGGCGCGCAGGCCGTAATCGAGCCGCAGGGCTGGCCGTTGGAGACTAAAGTCATCTCCGCCATGGCCGCGGGCACGGTGCCCGACGTCACCTGCATCATGGGCAAGCAACTTGTGCCATTGCTTGAACAGGGGGCGCTGATACCGATGGCGGAGGCTGTGTTCGAGCCGGCTGGCATCGATCCTGACACATTCTTCAACCCAGGCGCGATCGGCGCGTTTTTCTATGATGGGCACCATTGGGGCATTCCGGTCGAGGATAACAACGTGGGGCAAGCGGTTGGCGTTCGCACGGATTGGGTCGCGGAAGCCGGTGACGAGGCTGGGGCCATTTGGAGCAAGGGCCAGGAATTGGGTTGGTTCGACAGCTTCGAGTCAGTGTGGCAACTGGCCGAAATGTTGCAGCAGACGGACGACGACGGCAATGTCACGGTCTGGGGCATGAACAGCCAAGGTTGGGACAACCGCACCTGGATGGGCATCATGCGAGACCTAGGACAGCACTGGTGGGATCCCGACAACCAGGAGTTCTTCCTCAACAGCGAGGAGGCCATGGAGGCACTGCGGCTCTATGTCGACGTTCCGATTTTCGAGCGTGGTATCGAGACACATCTGGATATGCATCACATGAACGCGCTTCTCGCAGGGCGGGTCGCTATCGGTGTGGGCAACAATGCTATGGCCGGTGAAGCCGCCAAGATCGACGTACAGGTCGAGTCGGTGGCAAGGCCTCCAACAACCCCGGGACAGGATCCGCTCTTCGTCGGCGAAGGCGGCTGGGGTTTCGAAGTCCCCAAACAGGCTGAGAACCAGGACGTTGGCACCGCGTTCCTGCAGTTCATGTGTACTTACGACGCACAGTACATCTTCGCCGGTATCTATGGCGGCACGATGCCGGCGGCTGTAGAGGTCATGTACTCCGATATCTACCAAGGTGACGATCCGGTCAAGAGCAGCGTGCGCCGCGACGTTCTGGTGCTGCCCAATACTGTCTACTATGGTTGGGGATTCGGCATCCCTTCGGAGATGGAGCGGATTACTTCCACGGCGATCACCCAAGTCCGTACGGGTGAGTTGCAGATCGCCGAGGCTTGTGAACAGATGCAAGTTGAGATGGTGCAACATCACGCGCAGTGGCTGGAAGCGCAGTCTTAAGCGCCAATTGAACAGCGGACAACGTCGAGCAGGTTTCCACAGGGATTCGGGAACCTGCTCGTCCCTTTTGGATAATCGAATGGAGAGGCTTTGTCCGGTGACGCCAGCACAGAGGGGGTCCGAGTCATGGTGAGACAGCCTAGCGATCGCCTTACGGCCACGCGCCGGATTTTGCGTAAGCCCCAATTCTGGTTCGGCCTGGCCGTGCTGGCCCCGCTTATCGTCTGGTACGTCTGGTTCGCGTTCTCGCCGATCGTGCGGGCCTTCTGGATGGCGGTGGTCGAATACCAGATTCTTCGGCCCGAAGAGAGTCCATTCGTCGGCCTTCAGCACTTTCGGATGCTGTTCGAATACAAACTTTTCTGGGTTTCGATACGCAACACGCTCATCTATGCGGCAGTCTTCAATGCCGGCATGGTGCCACTGGCCCTTTTCGTCTCCGCTTGCCTGACTTCGGTGG
>VYDA01000156.1 GCA_009843665.1 Caldilineaceae bacterium SB0675_bin_29
GCGGAAGCTTTGGGGGCGGAATCAAAGTGAAGGTGTCGAGTCCGCAATTGGCTGCCCTCGCAGGTCTCTCAAGATGATCTCTTCCCCCAGGGCTCGTCGGACCTCTTCGCAGGGCTCTTCGTCGGCGATCAATAGCAGAAGCTCCCTGGCGCGTGTCATGGCTACGTAGAGTCGGTCCAGTTCCAATTGACGCGATTCCAGGTCTTGATCTGGGTCAAATTCCTGACCCTCGCCGTCAGTTTCACCACTGATATCTGGAAACTGAGTTGCGCCCAAGCAAGGGAGGAAGACTGCCCGAAACTCCAATCCTCTAGCCCGGTCATAGGTGCCCACCCTGATTCCATCACCAGCAAAGCCATCACGAGTAAGACGGGCACAGGAGATGCCATGACTTTGCAGGAAACTGATGGAAGCATAGACCTGACTGTTGTGTTTCAAGAAAACCGCAATCTCGTCTGTGCTGTAATTCTCGGCGGCACAGATATCGCGAATTTTCTCACCCAGGTAGAGGAATTCGCCATCCCTATCTACAAGGGCAAGAATTGGTTTCTCGTCTTCGCGATCGGGGAAACCTAATTCGGCGTCAAGAATGTACTTGTCGTCTTCATGTTCCATTGTCACCAGTTCGTTGCCTCGAATTCGCTTGGCGGCGCGGTAGACTGCAGGCACATTACGGTAGTTCTTTCTGAGCACCTGCGCCCGACCGGTGATATCGACCCCGGCCCAGCCGAGCCGGTATCCACCGGGATAGATGCGTTGTGCAGGGTCATCCAATATGAGGATTCCATCTTTGGGCACGGGGTTTTGGGGGTCTCCCGCAACGAGGGCACGGACAAGCTGCAGCTCGACCAGAGTAACGTCCTGGGCTTCATCCACGACGACGCAGCGGTAGGGGGCTTGTGCGAGTTTTTGGACGGAATCTCTGACCCGAATCCTTTTGTCAGCGAACGTAACTGCGTTGCGTTCACTCAGTTTACCGGCCCAGAGTTCATACAACTCCCATACCTGCTTGCGGAGATCTTGAGATAGAGATCGCTTGCGTCCAATGCGTTCGACGGAAAGATAGTGATCAAGGCTCTGCAGATCGTTCCCTTTGATCACTCTCTCAATCTCTTCTTTCAGGTAGTCCGGGTTAATCCTCTCCAAAAGGAAACCGGCAACGAGTTCCTTGCAGGCAGCTTCAAATGTCTGGTCAACCAGAGAAAAATGTGCCGGCGTCCAGCTGTCGTATTTGTAGACAATTCTGTCGATGTTGGCGAATTCGACATTCGAGGGGGCCATGGGGAGGTTGCGAAAGCGCCTTTCGAGCAGTTCGGCCAGCGATCTGCTATTCGAGGTGAAGAGCACTGTATCATCGGGGTAACGGCGGGCCAGTTCCGCCAGTCGATGCAGCCCGATTACTGTCTTGCCTGTGCCGGCTGCGCCGCGAATTCGAGCGGCCCCCGACCAGTGGCGGCTGACAAGAGGCTTTTGGTCCGGATAGAGAAAGAGCTGCCAGTCCTCAAAGTCGCCGCGAAAGACGCGCCAGATCAGATCCTGGATAAGAGAGGGGCCGGTAGGGGGAGTCTCTGCCGCCGGAGGCGGATAGGGAGGGGTGCCCGGCTCTTGCTCACGCAATTCAGCCAGAGAAGGATGATGTGGCTTTCCTTTCGAAGCGCGTTTCAAGGACAGCGGAATGTCAGGAACCGTTACCTGCAGATCAGCAAGAACTTCAGAAGCCAGATCGACATAATGGTCTCGTCTTTTGGCCCAGTCATACATGGCATCGTGGTGCCCTGCATTGACGAAGACGAACTGGCTGTCATCTACTGCTAAGAGGATGCGTAGTTCCTGTGAAGCCCTCAAAGACCAGAGGTTGCTCTTGGGCCCGCCGTCCAGTTTTTCGAAATTGAGCCCCGGGTTCGCCGGATCCTGGTTGAACTGGGAAACGGCGGTGACGAAACGCGCTTGATCCTGTGGGGTCAGCCGCCGGGTGTGGCGAATTTGCAGATCGAAGGACCGGGTCATGGCCAGCTTTACACTGTCCATCTCTGCTCCACATACTCCTCAGCCGCGCCGGCATTTTGGTCCTGACAGAAATCCATGGCGGCAGGCCATCTCACCAACAAGTCTCTGCCGGGCCATAGATTGCCCTGTCGGAAAGTGTACACGTCAGGTGATGGCGTCTTCGGGCAGGCGCACGGGTACGCCGCGTTCGATCAGGTGCCGCTTGACGTCCATCACCTGGAGCTGGCGGAAGTGAAAAAGGCTGGCCGCCAGGGCCGCTTCGGCCCCCCCTTGGGTGAGAGCGGCTTCGAAATCCTCCGGCCGGCCGGCGCCGCCGCTGGCGATGACCGGGATGCTGACGGAATCGGAGATGGCCCGCGTCAGGGATACGTCATAGCCTTCCTGCGTGCCGTCGCCGTCCATGGAAGTCAGCAGAATTTCGCCGGCGCCGAGCTCTTCCACTTTTTTGGCCCATTCAACGGCATCGATGCCTGTGTTAATGCGGCCTCCACTTATGAATACGTCCCACCCTTCGGCGGCGTCGCGGCGGCGGGCGTCAATGGCGACGACGATGCACTGGCTGCCGAAGCGGCGGGCGCCCTCGCTGACGATCTCCGGGTTGCGCACGGCCGCGCTGTTCACGCTGACTTTGTCGGCGCCGGCCAGCAGAATGGCGCG
>VYDA01000434.1:0-380 GCA_009843665.1 Caldilineaceae bacterium SB0675_bin_29
GTCCATCTACCGCATCGACAAACAGGCCGCCCAAATCGGCCTCCTGCTCGATCACGCCCGCCAGAAAATGGAGTTGACCTCCTGCAACCACATCTACCAGCACATCCTCGAGCATCCCGAACTAGCCTGAACACCGATCCACTCCTTGCGAGCAGTGCCACCAAAAACTAAGAACTGAAAACTCAAAACTAAAATGACAGACCATTCACCCATCAACGTAGCCATCGCCGGCCTCGGCCGCACCGGCTGGAACAACCACGCCAACGCCTGTGCCCACCTCCCCGACCAGTTCCGCGTCGTCGCCGTCTGCGACCCCGACCCCGACCGCCAGGCCGAAGCCATCGAACGCTTCGACTGCCTCGCCTACGCCTCATACGAGG
>VYDA01000434.1:390-2653 GCA_009843665.1 Caldilineaceae bacterium SB0675_bin_29
CCGCATCATCGCGGTCCGCATCCACAACGGCGGCTGCGACCGCCGCTGGGACTGGCAGACCATGAAAAGCTACGGCGGCGGCATGCTCAACAACAGCGGCCCCCATTTCGTCGACATGGGCATGCTCCTGATCGACGACCCCGATCCGGACGTCTTCTGCCACATGGAGGCCACCCCCCTCTATGCCGGCGACGCCGACAGCCATGTCAAGGTCATCCTCAAACCCAAGCCTTGCCACGGCCCGCTGGTCGAGATCAACATCACCACCGCCTGCGCCGTCCCCCAGCCGAACTTCCTGATCCTGGGAACGCAGGGCTCCATGGCTTGTCACCGTGAAGAAGCGCACCTGAAATACTTCGATCCCGCAGAAGCCCCGCCCCTGGTTCTGGACGAGGCGCCCATCGCCCGGGACCGCGTCTACAATCGCGAGCAACTTCCCTGGAAGGAGGAGAAACTCTCCTTTGCCTACGATGGCGCGGGCGGCGTACAGGAACTATATCGCGCCCTCTACGCGTCCATCCGCCAGGGCGAAGAACTCGACATCACCCCCGAAAGCGTACGCGCCCAGATCGCGGTCCTCGAAAAGTGCCGTGAACTCAATCCCGGTGTAATCTAACAGAAGCGACGCGTGGAATCTTCCCGTTATTCGCTCTCCTTCTCTCTCCGTCATAAAGGAGTTTCGTATGGAACTGAGTTGCACATCCGTCATGCTTCCCCGTTGGGAGCTGGACGAGACCTTCGACAAGCTGCAGGAGTACGGCTACGACGCCGTCGAGCTGCGCTGCCGCTATAATCCCGATGACCCGAACGCAAAGCCCTTCTTCTGGGGCCGCCATCTTTCCGACGTCAGCCCGGACAATATCCTCGACAAGGCCGCGCAGATACGCGCCGCCGTCAAACGCACCGGCATACGCGTCGCCGCCCTCGCGCCCAACGCCAGCTACGACGACACCGAGCATGTCCTCAAGCTCTTCAAAGGCGCCCTCGCCATCGATCCCGACTGCCCGCCCCTGATCCGCATCGACGCCCCCAAGCACGACCGCACCAGGCCCTACTGGCCCCAGTTCCTCGAGGCCCGTGCCGGCTACGCCAGACTGGCCGAGCTGGCGAGCGAGCACGGCGTCAAGGCGACCTACGAAATCCATACCGGCACCCTCGCCGTCTCCGCCTCCCGCACGCTCGAACTCCTGCGCGACCTCGACCCCAACCACATCGGCGCCATCTACGACGTCCAGAACATGGTCGAAGTCGGCATCGAAGACACGCGCATGGGCCTCGACCTCCTCGGTCCCTACGTGGCCCACTGCCACATCGGCAACCGCCTGCCCGAACCCGCCGGCCAGGGACCCGACGGCAACACAACCTGGCGCTGGCGCGGCGCCCGCCTCGCCGAAGGCGTAGCCGACATCCCCCAACTGATCGACGACCTCAAGACCGTCGGCTACAGCGGCGCCCTCTCCCTCGAACTCTTTATCCCCGAAAACTTCGAGCCCGGAAACGACGACGAAATCGTGCAGACCGAAGGAGCCTTCCTGCGCAAGCTCATCGACCGGCCCTAGCGCCTAGAACCGCCAGGCCGCGCTGACCCATAAGAAGCTCGCGGCCCCAGCATTACGCAATACGCATTACGCAATACGAAACAGAGCATCAGGACGACTCCGCCATGCCCTACGCCATTTGCAACGAACTCTTCGAAGACTGGCCCCTCGAGAAAACAGCCGCCTTCGTCGCCGACCTCGGCTACCAGGGTCTTGAGCTGGCCCCCTTCACCCTCTGCAACCTCGTCACCGACCTCTCCCCTGCCGACCGCCTTCGCATCCGGCGTACGGTTGAGGGCGCCGGCCTCTCCGTAGTCGGCCTCCACTGGCTGCTTGCCCAGACCGAAGGCTTCCAGCTCAACGACTCCGACCCCTACGTCCGCGCCCGCACCGCCCAATACCTGCTCGATCTCATCGACTGCTGCGCCGAACTCGGCGGCGAAGTTCTCATATTCGGCTCGCCCCAACAGCGTGACGTGCCCCCCGGCCGTTCACACGACCAAGCCTGGCAGACGACAGCCGAAATCATGCACGCTTGCGGCGTACGCGCCCTGGAGCAGGGCGTACTCTTCTGTGTCGAACCCCTCAGCACCAACGAGACAAACTTTATCGTCAACGTCGACGAAGCCGCCGACCTCGTGCGCCAGGTCGACCACCCCGGCCTCCAGATGATGGTCGATACCAAGGCCATGAGCAACGACCCCCGCCCCATCCCCGAGCAGATC
>VYDA01000332.1 GCA_009843665.1 Caldilineaceae bacterium SB0675_bin_29
TCCTGGTGCCAGGGGACTTCGCCGCGGTCCCAGCCGGGGAGCTTGGGGCGGATGCGGTAGACGGATGAGCCGATGATGTCGGGGCCGACGAGGCTTTCGATGCAGGAGAGGAGGGCGGGGTGGCGGATGGTCTGCAGCATGGCGGGGCCGTTGAAGCCGCCGCCGCCTTTGCCCATGACCTGGCGGGTGATTTCTTCGCCGGCGGCTGGGTTGTCGGCGTGGATGCGGGCGAGTCGGAGGCCGAAGGGCTGATCGGTGTGGATGGTGGCTAGCTCGCCGGCGGTCTGCAGTTCGCGGGCGGCCTGATCGATGATCTCGGTGAGGGCGTCCTGGAGCGGTTTGAGGTCTTCGGGGGTGAAGAGGCCGGTTTTGAGCAGGTAGCCCTGGCGGTGGAAGTGTGTGAGTTCGTCTGGTGTGAGGCTCATAATTCGTGTCCGGTTTCTTTCTCGCAGTGTAACTGTTAAGTCATGGTTTGCATGCGAACTCTCTGAATCACGACAGGCGGACTGTCAGGATTTCTGAAGCGGGCTCTTGATGGAACTGGCGAGACCTACGGGGCATATTTGGAACTTGCATCGCCTGCCTTTGCGGACGTTTGCTTGCCCTGGTTCATGCCCGGAACCAGCGAAGACTCGGGGATTGGCGGTATGCATTCATTCGCAGGCGTTCCCGGTGGCTTGGCGGCACACGGGTGGTGGGGCGCAATGAAGGGGAGCGTTGCGGGACCCATCCCGCCGCGCAAGGGAGGGCCGCAGGCCCGACCGCTCAAAAGCAAGGAAAGGGTAACACGCCTTCTATGCCGCACCCTGGACCGCGAATCGAAAAAGGCTTTGTAGAGATTCTACAATCTTGAATCGTTTTTCTCAAGTAATTCAGCCGCGCAGGGCGCCAACGGTCAGCCCCTGCATAAAGTTGCGCTGCATGGATGTAAACAGGATGAGGACGGGCAAGGCGGAAAGAAAGGAACCGGCCATTACGATCCCATACTCCATGCGGTAAGTCCCCACCATTCCTGCCAGGATGACCGGCAACGTCTGGAGCTCGCGCGTGCGCAGGATTACGAGCGGCCACACGAAGTCATTCCACGAATTCAGGAAAGCGAGTACGGCGAGCACGGCCATGGCGGGAGCGGCCAGCGGCCTTGCGACGCGCCAGAACGCGCCGAATTCAGTTGTGCCGTCAATGCGAGCGGCGTCCAGCAGTTCATCGGGAATCGATTCCATGTTCTGCTTCATGAAGAAGATGCCAAAGGCACCGACGATGCCCGGCAGAAGCACGCCGATGTAGCTGTCGACCAGCTTCAGACGAATTGCGAGGACGAAGAGGGGGACAAAGAGCGTGTATCCCGGCACCATCATAGAACCGAGCAGCAGGAGAAAGAGCAGGTTCTTCAGGCGGAACTCATACTTGGCAAAGGCGTAACCGGCGAGGGAGCAGAAAAACAGGTAGAGCAAGGTATGGACGACAGCCAGAAAGGTGCTGTTGAGGAAGTGGCGCAGGAAATCGAACTCGACAAAAAGATTGACATAGTTCCCGAAAACAAGCTCATCGGGGATAAAGGTGGGCGGGTTGCGAAAGATCTCCGACTGTTTCTTGAGTGAGGCGCCTATCATCCACAAGAATGGGATGGACATGTAGAGCAAGGCGCCAGCCAGGAAAAGGTGGGCAGCTACCGCTTCTATTCTGGACCAGAGTTTCGGACTGGTTCGCATGTCAGCTGCGCCCGAAGGCCCCGAAGAACTTGAGTTGCAGAAGGGTCAGGATGAAGATGATGACGGCCAGAACATAGCCGACAGCCGATGCGTAGCCCATGCGAAGATAAGAGAAGCCGACGCGGTAGAGATAGTTGGCGATGGTCAGACTGGCGTTATTTGGGCCTCCTCCGGCCAGAAGCAAGGGTTCGGCGAAGAACTGGAATGAGCCAATAATTGTCACGACGACGACGAAGAGGCTGACCGGCCGCAACAGGGGCAGGGTAATCTGCCAGAATGTTGTCCAGCGGCCGGCGCCATCAACAGACGCGGCCTCGTAGACGTCGGTGGGGATGCTCTGAAGGCCGGCCAGGAAGTAGAGCATAGTCAGTCCGGTATATCGCCATGCGGCCACGAGCAGTACGGACAGCTTAACAAGCTCTTCGTCGAGCCACTTCAGTGCGTTGAGGCCGACGGCTTCGAGTGCGACGTTGAAGAGGCCGTACTGGTGCTCGAACATCAGCAGGAACATGATGGTGGCGGCCACAGTACTCGTCAGCACGGGCAGGATGAAGGCGATGCGGAAGACCGATTTGGCGCGCACGACGGCCGCGTTGATCAGCAGCGCCAAGAAGAGCGCCACTGGCAAGATTACAAATACTGCGCCGATGGCATAGTAGGTAGTATTGCCGAGCGATTTGAGGAAGATTTCGTCTTCAAACAGTTCGAGATAATTGGCAAGGCCGAGAAAGGTCATCGGACCCGTTCCCGGCCATTTGATCATGCTAAAGTAAAGGGCCGCGATGAGCGGCCCCAGTGCAAACACGACAAAGAGGATATAGAAGGGAGAGATAAACAGATATGGCGCCAGTCGACGTTGATAGCGGTACCAGAGGCGCTCTCTAATATGCTGCTGCGTGATCGAGTGCATCAGCCTTTATCGATGGTCTCGCGA
>VYDA01000271.1 GCA_009843665.1 Caldilineaceae bacterium SB0675_bin_29
CCCATGAAAATTACTTTACAAGCGCAAGCAATCATGTTGCCTGCTGACAAAGCATGTTGAGGAACGAACGCCCTCTTGTCTGTACCGAACATGGCACGAAGATAGTCAACCAGAGATTCGGTGGCGGCGGTTTCACCCCCGGGAGTATGAAGGATCAGGTCCAGACCTCTATCGCGGTCTAGTTGATGCATTACGGTCATAAATCCGTTTTTGTCCGCGTCGTTTACCTCCACTCCTTCCAAGTTTCGCTTCTGTAACCAACCTGAATAGTAGATGATAACGTTTCGACCGGTTAGTTCATGGAGTTTTCTCAGATATCGCCTACGTATTATGTCATGTGTACTACCAGCAGCATTTATCTCATTTAGGAGCTGATTCCAGTCCGGCATCTGTAATCTCTCCGTGGCTGCTAGACGTAATTCCTGCTTCAATGAAAACGACGGGGTTCTTCTGTTCCGATTGTTTTGACAAAGTGCCGAGTGAGGCGAGGTATTTTCGAACCTCCTCAGACTCTAGCCCCAAAGATCGATAGATCTTCTGAATCTCCTCAAGCCGCTCTTTGCTCGCTTGATCTTTCATCATTAGATTCCTTCTCTGTATCCTTTGGAAGTGGTTCCAAATTGTACCACCCTTTTCCCCCTACACCGAAGCAGCCGGCTCCGCACCCACCGCCGACGCCTTCTTCAACGTCTCCGGCACAAACAACCCCAAGATCGATCCAGCCCCCAACCCGATGACGGCGATAACGAAGATCGACGGTACCAGGCTCAGCGCGTCGGCAATCGTGCCGACGATGATGGGGGCGCTGGTGTGCCCGGTATCGCCTATAAGCCGCCACAGCCCCAGAAACGCGCCCATGCCCTCACCCTTCGGCGGCGCCAGGTCCGCGCCCAATGTCAGCATCGTCCCCGAGCCAAGCCCGTTGCCGAAACCGATCAGCGATGTGACCGCCAGCAGCGCCGCAAAGGAGCCCGTAAGCGGTATCAGGGCCATACCCAGCCCCTGCAACAAAAAGGAAGGCACGTAGGCGAACTTGCGCCCGAACCGGTCCATCACTAAGCCCGCAGGATAGAACATAGACATATCCACGGCAGCAGCGATCCCCATCACCAGACCGATTCTGTCGACCTCCAGACCCAGGATCGATGCAGCGTACAACGGGATAATGCTCTGCCGGCCGGCGCGGATCGTCTGCGCGCAGATCATGCCGAAACCGGCCGGCGTCACCAGCCAGACATTGCGGCGTAGAAAAGCAAACATGCGTCCATAGGACAGCGCCATCGACGCCTGTTGTTTCGACGGCACTTCGGCCAGGCTGTCGTGAACGAAAAGGAGCGGAAAGATCAATGCCAGCAGCGCGATAACGCCGCAGAAGGCGAAGGCGGTATGCATGCCCGCCTCCGCACTGAGATATCCCCCAGTAATCGGGCCCGCGAACATGCCGATGCGGTTGACGCCGCCGAAGATCGAAATGGCCCGCCCGCGACTGGCGTTGAGCGTATTGTTGGCCAGGTACGCGTGGCGGGAGACGTTCCATAACGCCGCGCCCGCCCCAATCGAGATCCCGCACATCACCAGCGTGATGAAGCGCATGGACAGGCTCAGCGCCAGCATCCCCAGCCCCATCACGCAGATACCGATTATCATCGAAAGGCGGTTTTCGATGCGGTCTTGGATGCCCCCGGCGGGCAGGTCTGCAAGAAGAGTCCCGATGCCGTAACTGCCCAGCACAATGCCGATCAGGCTGAAGGACAGCCCCAGGTCGATCACGTATACCGGCAGCAGCAGTGCCAGCATCCCCTGGCAGAAGGATAAAATGAAGGTGGGTACGTAGACAGCGTAGAATAGCTGCGAGCGCACAGGATCTCCTCAGATTTGGAGAAGAGTATGAAGAGGAGAGAGGAAAGAGAGAATAGCTACCACGCCTCACTCCCTATCCATCAATTCTCACCCCTCGCTCTGGCGCACGCCATCGAACGTGGCTCGCAGCGCCGGGTAGAGGCCCTGATAAAGTTCGTAGAAGTCGTCGTAGGCAGCAATGGCGTCGGCGTTGGGCGAGGTGGAGCCGGTAACGCGGATCGTCGCCGCGCACGCGCTCTCGCCATCAGGCCACACGCCCGCGCCCACACCGGCAAGCAGCGCCGCGCCGTAGGCCGCGCCCTCGGTCGTGTTCACCGTCACCAGCTCGCTGCCCAGCACATCCGCCAGGATCTGCCGCCACAGCGGGCTGCGCGCGCCGCCGCCGCTCACCCGCACCTGCCGGATCTCCCCCAGACCGACGCCCTGCATCAGCGTGAAGCTGTCCCGCAGTCCAAAGGCCACGCCTTCCAGCACCGCCCGCGTCATGTGCGCCAGTCCGTGGCGGACCGTCAGACCGACGAACGCGCCGCGGGCGAAGGGGTCCGGGTGCGGCGTCCGTTCTCCCGTCAGATAGGGCAGAAAGAGCAGCCCCTCGCTGCCGATAGGCACCTCTGCTGCGGGGGCCACCAGGTCGTCGAACTCCACGCCCGGCGCCAGCGTATCCCGGTGCCAGCGCAGGCTGCCCGCGGCCGAGAGCATCACCCCCATCAGATGCCACTTGTCCGGCAGAGCGTGCGGGAACGCGTGCAGGCGCCCCTCCGGCTCGTAGAAAGGCTCGTTCGCGG
>VYDA01000437.1 GCA_009843665.1 Caldilineaceae bacterium SB0675_bin_29
GCTTTGGGATCTGGCCGGGCGTTCAGAGTCGGGACTGAATAAAGATCATAGGGCAGGACAGGTGGAAAGAGGGACTATTCCACTTGTCCTGCCCTTTGCTTTTTTGGTTGACCTCACTGTGCGCCGTGTGATGCCTTTTTTGCGGTCAGGCAAGGATGGGGCATCAGTAATTGGGCGCGTGTAATCACCTAGCGCCAGTCATCGACCGAAGCCGTGCCGGCGTAGTTGCACCCCATGATGCGCCAGTAGCCGTTGGTCTCGCCGCCGACTACTACTACGTGGATTTCGTCTTCCCTGTAGATGGGAATCAGCTCATCGCTGGCGGCCTTGAGCTTGGTGGCGTAGGGTTCGACACCGTTGAGAGCGTGGGGGTAGACGTAGTTTTCGATCAGCTGATAGTCCCAGTAGATGCCGGCGGGCATGGTGGCGTTTTCGTAAACCCACTGGATCAGCTTCTCTTTGGTATCGAAGCCGCCGCGGTCGATGAACTGCTGTGCGGTGATTGGGTCGAGTATGAAGGTGGGCGGGTTGTGCGGGTTGAGACCGCGCAGCATGTTGCGGACATGGTCCTGCCAGTGCTTGGCGCGCAGGCCGAGGTTGAAGGCCGTGGAGCGGCAGCCGCCGAAGACGCTGACGGCGCTCTGGTCGGCTTCGAATCCGTGCTGGACGTGGAAAGGGACCCAGGGGCTGCGCTCTTCATTTTCGGCGAAGGTGACGCTGTTGTAGGCGTAGTTGTTTCCCTGTGAGCCGAGGTATGTCTCTGCGGGGACGGAGCCGCCCTGGAGGTTTTGCGAGAGGAGACCATAGGCGCGGCCGATGGTGGCGTTGGCGTGATTGTAGGGTCCCATTGCGCCGGTGCCCCAGTTCATGTCAATCTCTTCACGGACGGGTCCGTTCACGACGGCCATGGAGGCGGCGGAACTGGTGGTGCTGGCCCGCGCTGAGGCGCATGTTGCGGCCAGCGCCAGTATAACAGGGAAATATTCAGGCTTGGCGCCGGCCATAACGGCGTTTACGGCGACCTTTTCTACTGTGTACTCCCAGGCTTCGCGGGTGCCGGTGGGGCGCATTTGGCCGACTACGGTGTCCGGGCTGCGGCTGGTGCCCTCCAGCATGGCGGCGACGCGCTCCTCTGTAGGGAGGATGAACGGCAGCATGTCGGTCCAGAGATTTTCGACGAAGAGCTGGTGCAGGTTCTCTTCCGTGTCCGGCTCAACGAAGCGAGGCGTAGAGCGGTCGAAATTGTGTTGACGGGTCTCTTCTGCCGACTTTGGTCGGGTGAGCGCGGCGATGACTTCGCTCATGAAGGGACGTCCGGTAATGTCGTCAGGGCCATCGACGTAGGCTCTCAGCTGGGCAGGCGAGCGGCCCATCACCGGCTGCGGCACGAAGGCGTGGCGCAGGTAGGGGATACCCTGCTGAAGCGTGGAGGCTTTCACCAGATCCAGGAAGATTCCGGTCTGGATGGAGGCTGTGGGGACGTTGTACTCAGTTTCCAGGATAATGCATTGGTCGGCGACCGCCGGCGCGCAAGTACTTCAATGGCCGACGGCCATGACGGCTCCTGCTCCTTTTTGCTGAATCTCCTCGTAGAGGTTTTCGTCGCGTTCGGTGTAGACGCCCGACTTGCGGCGGACCTCTATGTTGATGTCGGGCCGGTTGTCGCGGAACCAGTTGGCCATCTGCTCGACGAGGATGTCGCCGTCGTCGAAGCGGCAGTCGACGAGGTAGACGGTCTTGCCGGCCAAGTCGTTGACGCGGGGGGCGAGGTGCTTCTGGTCGATCTGGGGCGGGTAGCCCATTGGGTTGTGGACCTTCAGGTGAGATCCCATGTTCGGCTCCTTTCGGTTTATTCAGGACATGAGTGCTTGTGTGGGGTCATTCTGTCATGGATTGGAAAAACTGGAAAGCGTAGATACTGGCTTCACGGATGGTGAAGCGGATGCGCACGGGTTTGTTCCAGAGGGCACGCAGGTCGCTACTGCCTTGCCAGCTGACTGTGTGCCAGATCTGGTCGGAAGTGCCGATGAGCGGGTCGCAGAGTTCGGCTGAGAATCCTGCGTAGGGCGTGAAGGTGGGGTCGAGAAGCTCGACCTGCACGTAGCCGTAGCTGCAGTCGGCGTTGACACGGAGGGCGTCGCCTTCGAAGACGAACTGTTTGGTGTAGACCTGGCCGGTCTCGTATTCGGGGACGAGCTTTGCCCAGCCGTCTTCGCGCAAGATCAGGCCGGCCACGGCGCGCTTGAGACGGGAGTCGCCCTGCAGCGCCTGGCGGGCGTGCCAGGCGTCGTGTTGAAGCCTGTATTTGTCTTGTGGATAGAGGGGACTGGGAGGTTCCTGAGTGTGCCAGCTCTGCTTCTGGGGGTTGCCGCTGTAGGGGATCACCATCTTGCCGTTGTGGACGAGCTCGCCGGCAGGGGTGAAGCACATGAAGCCGTAGTCCTGGTCGCCTGGCGAGCCGGTGTCCACCCAGGGGCCGGGGCCGCCGACGCGGTGCCAGCGTTTGCCATCGCGGCTGGTGTAGAGGCCAAGGCGGGAGAAGGCCTGGTCGCGCCAGTTGTGGCCGGCCCGCTCTTGCCAGAAGGGTTCGGACGTGAATTCGGCGGTGAGACCGATGTAGAGTCCGCCGACTATGCGCACGGAC
>VYDA01000283.1 GCA_009843665.1 Caldilineaceae bacterium SB0675_bin_29
GTGCTGAGTCGCCTTTGGTTTGGGGTCCTAGGCCCGGTCCACCGCCTCGACCAATCAACATCCCCTGTGTGGGGGGCCGGGGGGGGGGGGGGGGGGGGGGGGCGGCCCCCCCGCACAAGGGAGGGCCGAAGTCCCGACCGCCCAGAACTGCAGTGGTTGGTAATCAGGGGTCAGCGGTGTCGAGGGAGAGTTGAGGCCCGGCTTAGATTGAGGAGAGGAGTACAGTCGCTCGTTTCGATCCAAATCGTGAACTGATTATGGCGGAGTTGTGACGAGAAGAGTACGGTTTACTGCCCCGGCGAAAGATCCCCTGCATTTCTCTTTTTTCTTTTGATTTGGCTTCGCGGGAAGCACAAGATTGGCCCGCGGTGCTGATTCGAGATTTCTTCGGCACGCTGAAGTTCGTGCTATAATTGCCGCATCATGTCAGAGATTGGTGATACCCCTGAGGGAAAGAAGGGGATTGACTTATCGAAGCGGATCGGCTCCTGGCTTGGGGGCAGATGGGCGGCTCTTTCAATTGCAGGCGCTGTTGCTGCCATTGTTCTGATCTTTTCCTTCATCATTGGTAGTGTCCTCTCCGATCTCGCCCGAGATTTCGCCCAGCGAAGAAGCGTAACCGATATTGCCGTTGGTCTCCCTGACTTTTCGGACACGAGCGTGGACTCGGGGAGTCCGGTCGCGCAGGGGACTGTCGCCACGCGGAAGGTTGAGGTGCAGGCGGTGCCCGATGAGGCCGACGCATCGGAAAGCCAGATAAACATTCTCCTCCTGGGATCGGACGAGAGAATCGACGGTGTGGAGCCTCCTCGCACCGACACTTTACTTCTGGTTACTCTTGACCTGCGCAGACAGACTGCAGGCATGATCTCTTTTCCAAGAGACCTGTGGGTGCCGATTCCCGGCTACAATCGGGCTTCGAAGATCAACACGGCCTACGCCATTGGCGAACAGCGCGGCTATCCTTTAGGAGGGGCGCAGCTTGCGAAGGATACAGTGAGCAGCTTCATTGGTCAGCCGGTGCAATACTACGTGCAGGCAGACTTCAATGGGTTCGTACGTTTCATCGACGAGATCGGCGGCATCACCGTCCATGTACCCCAAACGATTCATGATCCGGAGTACCCGACGGCCGATTACGGCTATCAGACATTCTACCTGGAGGCGGGAACCCGGGTGCTGGACGGCCAAACTGCTCTGAAATACGCCCGAACTCGCAATATGGACAGTGACTACGGCCGCGCCGCCCGACAGCAGCAGCTGATTCGAGCCATTGCGAACAAGGTCATCGACGCGGATATGATACCCATACTGCTCAACAGAGCGCCCCAGTTGTTGAGCTCCACATGGGGAAGCGTCCGGACCGATATGCCACTGCAGACGGCGGCAAAAATCGCTTACTATGTGCAGTCCAACGTGTCTGAGGTGAGCACGCTGGTTCTGGACGACCGCTATGGTGAGGAGAGCTACAGCGAAAACGGGGCGTGGATATTGCTTCCGGATCGCAACCTCATCCGGCCGGCACTCAAGAGGTTTTTTGATCCGGCGGCCGGGCAAAATGCCGTAGCCGGCACACCTGCCGAGCCCCTTCCTCAGATACCGTCGCGTACGCAGATAAGCACCCAAGTAGGCACCAGAGAGCTCCTGGCCGCGGACGTGACCCGTAACGTACGGGCGATGGCCGTAAGGGAAGTACGTCTGGAGATTTTGAACGGCACGGCGCAGGTAGGAATCGCTGCCCTGGCGCGGCGGCAGCTGGAGGCCAGCGGCTGGCGGGTTGTATCGATTGGCGACGCCGATCGCAGCGACTATCAGCATACGCTTCTCGTCAATTACAACACGGACGAAGCGCTCGTGAGGGAATTAGGCCGACAACTCAATTTGGCGGCTTCACTGTATTCGCTCCCCGGCCTACTCATTCCCGAGTCTACCGACCTACGAATCGTAATCGGCGAGGACTTTCTCAGCACTATTGTCGGCTACGCGCAGTAGCCCTTGTTTCCCATCTGATCTGCGCACTCCTCATTCAACCCGGCACGCTGCAATGGGCCTTGTCCACTTTGGCGAACAGCGCTTCGACGCTAAACTCGTCGCTTTTGACAAGGATGGAACGCTCTTTGACTTTCATGCCAGCTGGCGCCCCAGATTTCTTGAGGCAGTGGCCCGGCTCCTCTCTCAGTTCCAGAATCGAGCTGAGATGCAGGCCGCGCTTTTTCAGAGTCTTGGCTATAACGCAGCGGAGGGGACTTTCGACGAAGATGGGACGTTTGGTACGGCCACAAGCAGCGAGACGGCTCGTGCGGCGGCGACTGTTCTCCACCAGCACTCACGACCCACATTGTCCTGGCACAGTTGCGAGCAGTTAGTACGGCTAGAGTTCGCGCCGATTCTCTCCAGCTCGGGCAGTTCCGTACCGGTGACTGACCTGGCCACTCTCTTTTCTTCACTACACGAAAGTAGTGTTGGCGTCGCAGTGATCACCAGCGACGACAGGGCACCGACTGAGGCTGCACTGGCCATTTTCGGGCTTTCCCGTTTTGTCGACTATTTGGCGTGCGGTGACAGTCAAGGTCGTCATAAGCCGGCGCCCGACCCGCTGCTGGCGGCGGCGGACCTCCTTGATGTTTCACTGGCCCAGAC
>VYDA01000344.1 GCA_009843665.1 Caldilineaceae bacterium SB0675_bin_29
GGGGCAGGCCTTGTGCCTGCCCTCGTCCGCGCGGACCCGTCGTCATACTCTTCCCCTCAGCAGTCCCGTAGGGGCAGGCCTCATGCCTGCCCTCTGCCTCTCAACGGCGTCTTTCCCCTGTTTCCCAGCGCAGTTGCGCTTGCCCTCGACATGTCTTAGGATATGTATCGTTGGGTTCAAAAAGGTAGCCACAACCAAACCCGAAATTCACCTGGATACAGAGGGCGCAAAATGAGCGATCTTCAACTGTTGCAATATCTTTTCGACGTCCAGGGCTACCTGGTAATTGAAGACGCCCTGACCCCGTCTGAAGTCCAATCGCTCAACCGCCTGCTGGACGCGCAGCAGCTGCCTGCATCCGGTCAAACGCAACGCTTCGGCAGCGCCCCCGACGGCCCTGGCTTCCTCGAGTGGGGCCAGCCCTTCGTCGATCTGCTGGACCACGAAACAATCATGCCGGTCCTGCGTTTTCGCCTCGGTGACTGCTTCCGCCTCGACAGAATCTACGGCATGTACATGAAAGAGGGTATGCCCCGCGGCCGCCTCCATGCCGACTACGGAGCCACCTCCCCGACCACGCGCGCAAACCCAGGCGAATACGTCCCATTCCGCGACGACCAGATCTACAACGGTTTCGTCGTCGTAACCTGGTGCCTCACCGACACCGGCCCGGGTAAAGGCGGCTTCTGCTGCATTCCCGGCAGCCACAAGAGCAACTACAAGCTGCCCCAACAGATCGACGAAGCCCCCGAGGACTCTCCCAGTGTCATCATCCCCGAAGCACCCGCCGGCTCGGCCATCCTCTTCACCGAGGCCTTGACCCATGGCACCGCCGCCTGGCAGGCCCGGCACGAACGCAGGGCCCTCCTCTACAAATACTGCATCTCACACGTAGCCTGGACGGCCAGGCGTGTCCAGCCGCCGCCAGAGGTCGAACTGACGCCCCGTCAGCAGATCCTCTTTCGCGATCCAGGCGATCCCTTCAGACACTTTCCTTCTCTTTTCGAAGAAGCAGTAGCGGTCTGATTCCGGTCAGATAGAGTCCTCTCGCCGCAATTCAGCCAATAGAAAACGGTGCATCATCCATTGTTTGACAGGATGATGCACCGTGCCGCAGTTGTCGGGATAGATTGTTTCTTCTCTGAGAAGATGCCGCTGGCCGGAATAGGTCGGCTTCACCCGGCCTTCAGCAGTTCATACGCGACTCCAACCCTATGCCTCCTGCTCCTCAAGCAAATGGGGCGGGATGGCATCCCCCTCCGGCCTTGGCATTTGCTGCCAGTAACCGTCCGGGTCAACGCCTCGCGCAATGATCCCATTGCCGCTCTCCGGCTCCGGCCCTCGAACGTCCGCCGGAAAATAGCGGATCGTCAGACCGCAGCGCCGGCGGTTTGAAGGATTCGGCTGCGAACCGTGCAGAAGCATGTCGGTGTGCAGCGAGATCTGACCCGCCTTCAACTCGACCGAAACCGGCTGCCCGTATCGCCACGGATTGTGAACGTGCTGGCTGAGCACACCCTCTTCCTCGTCCGTCACCCATTCAAACGGAATGCGCCCCAACAAGTGCGTTCCCGGGAACAGCTTCATCGCCCCGTTCTCCTCGTCTACGTCATCGATTGCCAGCCAGGCCGTCACCACCTTGCTCGGCGTCAGCGCCCAGAACGAGGCGTCTTGGTGCCAGTACACCGACTTGACGTCGCTGGGCATCTTCGAAAAGTAATGCGTCATCGTGCAAACGATATTCGGCCCCAGTATATCCTCAACATAGTCTAGAATTCGGTCGTTCATAACCAGATCATAAATGCCCGCGCAATGCGTATGCCAGGCATTGACCGAATAACTGTCAAGCCCGGCGTCCGACGCCATCTTCAATAGCTTGTCGAAATAGACGCGGTTGGCATCCGCCTCTTCCTCCGAAAAAAGGTCAATCGGAAACACGTACCCATGCTCATTGAAGTAGTCAATCTGCTCCGGGGTCAGCTTTCTCGGTTCTTTTGTCGTGGCGGGGAAATATCTGAGGTCCCGCTCCATCGTAGGATGTGCGTCATTGACTGCCATGATTGATTTCTCCTATGGCCTTGTTACGTCGTTCCAAACTTCCTCGCGCCGAGTCGAAACAGCGAGGAAGGAGAGTTTTTCTGTCTGGGAACAGACCGAATCCTATCCAACCGGCATGATTCTGTCAACTTCCTTGCCAATTCTAAAGTCGGACAACCGCTCCCGTCTGCATCGACTCGGCAACGGCATCCAAAACACGCATCTGCGCGATACTGCTCTCTGGTGAAATCCGATGGGTCTTACCGTGCTCAAGACAGTCGCACAGATGATCCAACTGGTGCGTGAACTGATGTGTCGGCGGAAAAGCAATCGTCTCCACACCGTTCGCCGAATGGTATTCCAGCGCCACGTCCTGGTTCTCGTTATTCCATGCCTTGTCAATCCGCACAAGGCCCCCATCCCCGCTGATCTCCACATACTGCGAAGCCCAGCTGTCAAACCCGACCGACAACTGCGCCGTCCGTCCGCCGGAGAATGCCAGCAAAATGTAGGCCGCGTCGTCTACCTCGACACCCTTGGTCTGCACCGCATAGACGGTCTCCGGCTCCTCGTCAAAAATGTTGCTTGCCTGATG
>VYDA01000607.1:0-11995 GCA_009843665.1 Caldilineaceae bacterium SB0675_bin_29
CATCGCACAGCGCCCGCACCTTCGCGACCCGCTCATCGGACATGTAGAGCACGTTCTCCCCCCACGCCGCCCGCAGCTCCAGGCAGGAAATCTTCAGCTCGTTGAGCGTCTGCAGCTGTGACTCCAAATCGTCCGCGATCTCATCGCCAAAAGCGCTGATAGTAAAAGATGCAGTTGTCATATCTCCATATCTCTCCAAATGAGGCCATCCATCTCGTCGATCTGTGAATACTCAACCATCGTCAATTCGTGACCGGCAATAAACGGTGCACGCCGCCTCTGACCACCGATCACTGACCACTGACTACTGCAGTTCTGGGCGGTCGGCCGCAAGCGGCCTCCCTTGTGCGGGGGCTCCGCCCCCGCAACGCCCCCCCAAAAAACATGCCTCGCCGCCTATACGCCGACAGTCCACCGAGTGCCCCAGCGACCGGTACAAGACCTCCACGCGTGCTTCCTATCACCCCACGCCAGTCCCTAGGTGTTCACTAAAAACTAAAAACTGCCTACTAAAAACTGTCCTCATACACCGCCAAAATCGCCGCCAAACTCCGCCTCCCCTCACCCCCATCAATGACCGGGTCCTCCCCTCGTCCGATGCCGGCGATGAAGTCCTTGAGAATGGCGATATGGCCGCTGGTCGAAATGCCGCGCGGGTCGCCCGCCATGCCCGGGTCCACCTGCTCCGTCGCCACCGGCCACGGCTCAACCGTCTCCTTGGCCGGATCGGCCAGACCCCAGCGCAGCACCGACTCCCCCTCGATCTGGATGCCGCCGTTCGTCCCGTACACCTCCAGCCTGTGCGGGAATCCCGGTTCCGTCGCCACCGTCGCCGTGATCGTCGCCACCGCGCCGTTGCCAAAGCGCAGCACCGCGCCCGCCGTGTCCTCGATCTCGACCGAACGGTGCCGCGAATCGGCGAACGCATGCACCTCAACCGGGTCGCCCAGGAACCAGAGCAGCAGATCGACAATGTGAATGCCCTGGTTCATCAACACGCCGCCGCCGTCCATCTCCCACGTGCCCCGCCATTCCGCCTGGGCGTAGTAGGGCTCATCGCGGAAGTAGGGCATCGTCACCACGCCCAGCGTGATCTCGCCCAGATCGCCGCCGTGGATGGCGTCATGGACGCGGCGGAACAGCGGCTCCGCCCGGCGCTGCAGACACACGCCCAGCTGCACGCCGTTCTCCCGGCAGGCCGCGATCATGGCGTCGGCGTCGGCCAGCGAAAGCGCCATCGGCTTCTCCACCAGCACGTGCTTGCCGCTCGATGCGGCCGCGATCGCCTGCTGCGCATGGTGACCGCTCGGCGTGCAGATGCAGACGGCATCGACCGCCGGGTCTGCCAGCAGATCTTCATAGGAACGGGCCGGCGCGCCGAAACGCTCGGTAATTTCCTCGTAACGGGCCGGGTTGTAGTGCCCGACCCCCACCAGGCGCGCGCCCAGATCGGCGCACTCCTGGATCGCATTCAGATGGTACTCCGCCACCATCCCCGCGCCGAGGATGGCAAAACCCAGTTCGTTTTGTGTCATTTCGTCTCTTCCCACATGCGGCGCAGATACTCCCCGGCGGGGCCTGCCTGGGAGGCCAAATCGTCCCAACGGCACTCGATCGAGATGCGGCCGCTGTAGCCGCCCTTGTGCAGGCGGCGGAAAAACTCCTCGTACGGATAACTGCCTTCACCTGGCGCAACGCGATGCGTGTCCGCGACATGCACGTGCTCGATCCATGCGGCGCAGGTGGTGATGTTTTCCAGCGGTTCGTCGTCCTCCATCATATGGTAGAGATCGGCCAGCAGGCGCACGCGCAGATGCGCGGTCTCCCGCGCCAGCTCCATGCCTTCGGCGACGCTGGTGATAATGTTCGAATCGCGCGAATTCAGCGGCTCGATGACGATGGTCACGCCGTTGCGCACGGCTACGTTCCCGGCCAGCCGCAGGAAGCGCACCAGCTGCATGAACGCCTCCTCCTTGTCGAATCCGTCCGGCACATTGCGCGCGCCGCCGCTGCCAAAGACGATCTTCTCGCCGCCCACCGCGGCCACACGGCCGATGGCGGCCTCCAGATAGCTCTCCACCTGCTCCCAATTTACATTCGGCCCCGTGACAGGTACCTCCGCGGGCACAAAGACGTTGAAGACCGGTGTTGGCAGCGGCGCGCTGTCGAACGGCGCCCGGATCGAGTCGAAATCCGGGTCCAGCGGCGACAGCGACCGCACCGTCGGCTCCACAAAATCGAAGCCGGCCGCTTGCGCGATGCCCGCGTCGGCAATCGGTAAACAGATTCCAAATTGCATGGGTGGTGTACTCCAGGGGCGGCAAAAATCAGGATTTTTTTGCTGTGTGACACAGCATGAACCATATTTTATAATAGGATTCTTACAGGCGCTATATTTTCAGGGGTTCATTGGCCTTGGAATCTCGTTTTCGAAGCGGCCTGTCCGCCGTCACTGCGAAGAACGTGAAAGGAGGGATTTAAGGCAAAGTAACACACTTCTGTACTTTCGATGCACAACCCAAGGGGGAATGACCGATGACCAGCAAGTCAAGCAGACGCAGTTTTCTCAAAGTGTCTGGTAGCGTCGTAGCGGGTGCAGCCGTGGCCGGATGTGTGGCCCCCGTTGCGCCAACGACGATGGATTCTGCAGGCCCTACCTCCGAACGCGTCGCCCTGCGCTTCCTCAACAAGTGGGGCTCCGGCGTGCGCCGCGAGTTGATGAACGGCTTTCTAGACACATGGGCCGAAGAGAATCCGGAGATCGGCATCATCTTCGAACCCGTCGCCGACTTCGACCGCCGCATGCCCATCCTCGTCGCCGCCGGTGAATGGGGCGACATCATGTTGTTCTTCGATCTGCAGCTGAGTGCGTTTCACGAAGTCGCCGCCGATCTCACCCCCTACTTCGAGGCCAGCGGCACGCCCTTCCCCGGCAAGGAGGGCAGTGAGTTGATCCGGATCCCCGATCATGTCGGTTACGAGCCGGGCAAGGTCAAGGCCGTCCCCTTCCAGCTCAATATCGTCATGACGGGCATCAATAAGGACCTCTTCAGAGAAGCCGGCGTGCCCATGCCCTGGGAACACGACCATAACGGCGACAAATGGTGGGACTGGCACGACTACCGCGAGGCCGCCTGCGCCATCAACGACCTCGGCGAAGACATCATCGGCTCCAACTTCAGCGTCGGCAATATCGAACAGGATGGCCTGGTCAACTGGAGTGTTGCCAATGGCGGTCAACTCATCGATGTCGAGAACAAGAAAGGCTCCTGGAACACGCCTGAGTTCATCGAAGGCCAGCAGTTCGCGGTCGACATGATCTGCCAGGACGGCTGCATGTTGAACGTGGACGACTATCAGGGCCTGGGCCAGGCTCTGGGCATCTACCCTTGGGCTGCCGGCGTCCAGGGCATCGCCTCTCGCGGCTCCGGCTACTGGGTAAGTCGCAGCGAGGCCGACCTCACCCAGGTCGCCTGGGTCCGCTCGCCCAACACCGGCCAGAGCGCCGGCCTTGGCTCCATGCACTTCCACATCGTCACCACGCAAAGCCAGCACCCGGCCGAAGCCTTCGAGTTCATTACCTACCTCGCCAACTTCGAGAACCAGAAGAACATCGCCCTCTCCGGTACGGCCGAACCGGTCAACGCCGGCGTCTGGCAAGACGCAGACTACCAGGCCACCTGGGGCGGCCCCGAAGCAGTCGAGGCCTATCTCGATGCCCTCGACAACTTCATTTTCACGCCGCAGCTCCCCGGCGTCCTCGAATGGTTCGGCGAGATCAAGATCCTCTGGGGCGACGTGCTGCGCTGCGGGGTAAGCGTCGAAGAGCAGGTCGTCATCGTCGACCAGAAGACCGACGAAATCCTGGCCGCACACTCCTGATACCTTCCGCACAACAGTGGATAGTGGCACGTGTAAACGCGTGCCGCTATCCACGACCCACCATCCACCTGGATAGCAGATGCAGAGCCCCAGGACAGTTGCGCCGAATATCAGTTGGGCCAGGCTGAGGCCGCACATCGTCGGCTGGGCCTTCATCTCCCCCTGGCTGGTCAGCTTCAGCTTTCTGATGGTCTACCCCTTCATCGCCTCCTTCGTCCTCAGCTTTACCCGCTACCAGCTGATCGGCGAAGCGCAGTTCATCGGCTTTGAAAACATCCAGCGCATGCTCTTCGAGGACGAAAGGGTCGCCGACTCGCTGCGCGTTACCTTTACCTACGTTCTCCTCACCGTCCCCGCCGGCACGGCCATCAGCGTCCTGGTCGCCATCCTGCTCAACCAGGCAGTGCGCGGCATCCCCTTCTTCCGCACCTCCTTCTACATGCCCAGCGTGATCGGCGGTGTCGGCCTCGCGCTGTTATGGACGACCATCCTCGCCAAGAACGGGCCTGTCAACGCCGCGCTCGGCTTGGTTGGCATCGAGGGACCGAACTGGCTCTTTGAAACCGCCTGGGCCCTGCCTTCCCTTGCGCTTAAAGCCCTCGCAACCGCCGGCGCCGCCATGCTCATCATCCTCGCCGCCCTGCAAGGCGTGCCCCAGCATCTCTACGAGGCCGTCGAACTCGACGGCGGCGGCGAATGGGCCAAGTTCTGGCACGTAACTCTGCCCCAGATCTCGCCCGCTATCTTCTACAACGTCATCGTGACCACCATCGGTGTCATGCAATCATTCGTCGAGGCCTTCATCATGACCAATGGCGGCCCCGGCACCGCCACCCTCTTCTACGGCCTCTATCTCTATCGCCAGGCCTTCGAGTTCTACCGCATGGGCTACGCCTCTGCCCTCGCCTGGATGATGTTCCTCATCATCCTCGCCCTGACCATCATCAACTTCCGTGTCGCCCGCTACTGGGTCTACTACGAGGGTGAGGAGTAGTCGCGCCGTGTCCGTTCTGACCGCTTCCTGGACAAAGAGCAAGACCACCCAGCGCCGCCTGCGCGACCTGCTCGCCTACACCTTGTTGGCCGTCGGTTTTGTCTGGTTCATCTTCCCGCTCTTCTGGGTGATTATGGGCTCGCTCAAAACCTTTGAAGACTTCAATCAGATCCCGCTGCGCATCTTCCCTTCCGAACTCTACCTGGGAAACTACCCCAGCGCCTGGAACAGCGTCCCCTTTGGCCGCTACTTCATCAACACCGCCATCATCGTCTCACTCTCCGTCGTCGGCGAACTGATCAGCGCCTCCATCGTCGGCTTCGGTTTCTCCCGCCTCAAGTTCTGGGGCCGCAATTTCCTTTTCATGGTCCTCCTCAGCACCATGATGCTCCCCTTCTGGGTCGTCATCATTCCCCGCTTCCTGCTCTATAGAGATATCGGCTGGGTCGGCACCTGGCTGCCTCTCATCGTGCCCAGCTACTTCGCCAACCCTGTCTACGTCTTTCTCATGCGACAGTTCTTCATGACCCTGCCGTCGGAACTGGACGACGCCGCTAAAATCGACGGCTGCAACGAGTTGGGCATCTTCTGGCGCATCCTCCTGCCGCTGACCAAGCCGGTACTGGCCACCATCGCCATCTTTTCCTTCATCAACGTATGGACCGACTTCGTCAAACAGGTCATCTACCTCAGCCAGGACAGCACCTACACCGTCGCCATCGGTCTCGCCTTCCTGCGCTGGCAGATCGCCCAGGGCGACCCCGTGCCCGGACTGCTGATGGCCGCCACCGTCTTCACATCGCTGCCCATGATCGCGATCTTCTTTATCGGCCAGAAATATATGGTGCGCGGCATCGCGCTTACAGGACGCACCGGCACATGAGCGATAACAGATACCTGCTGCTGGATACCTCGCTGTGGGCGCAAGCCGATCATCTGACTGTGACGCCGGGACAGGCGCGCAAAGCAGGCCAAAACCCTCTCTTCGGCGAAGATCTGCCCTGGGAAATCCGCCACGACAACCTCTACCCCAACGTGATCTTCGACCCGACCGACAACCTCTACAAGTGCTGGTACAACCCCTTCATCATCGACGTGGCCACATCCGATACCCCGCCCGCACAACGCGAACGCGGCGCCTACCTCGCAGCCCCTGACCGCGCAAGAGCCGCCGAACACGTCAGGAAGCACCGCGAGATGGGCGTCTGCTACGCCGTCTCCACCGACGGCATCCGCTGGGACAGGCCCGAACTCGGCCTGATCGAGTTCAACGGCTCCACCCGCAACAACCTCGTCATGCGCGACGTGCACGGCGTCGGCGTCACCCTCGACCCCCATGATCCCGACCCGGACGGCAGGTTCAAGGCCTTCATGGAGGGCGGCACGGCCAGTTCGCCCGACGGCATCCACTGGTCCCCCATCCAGCCCTGCCCCGAAATCGACGCCCGCTGGGACACCCACAACAATCTCTTCTGGGACGAACGCCACGGCAAGTATGTCGGCATAACCCGCCTGTTTGATGGACGCCAGCGCACCGTCGGCCGCACCGAAAGCGAGGATTTCAACACCTGGACGCGCGCGGTCGAGGTCCTCCGCGCCCTGCCCGACGAGCCGGACCGCCAGACCTACGCCCTGATCGCCTTTCCCTGTGCCCAGATCTATCTCGGCCTCCTGATGATGTTCGATACCGCGACCGACCTTGTCGACTGCGAACTGGCCTGGAGCCGTGACACCGTACAATGGGAGCGCGTCTCACCAGGGACGCCCCTCATCGAACGCGGCGAGGCGGGCAGCTTCGACTGGGGCTGCGTCTACGCGGCGGCCTACCCGTTCCTCAAGGACGGGCGCCTGCAGCTCTATTACGGCGGCAGCGACGGCCCCCATACCGACTGGCGCTCCGCCTATCTGGGGCTGGCAACGCTGCGGCCGGACGGGTTTGCCGGGTTGACGCCGGCCAGCAAAAGTCAGACCGCCATGCTCGTCACCCAGCCTGTACGGTGCAGCGGGCGTCAGCTCCGCCTCAGCGCCGACGCCGAGGGCGGCCAGGTCAGAGCCGCGCTGGCCGCTGTAGATGGCAAGGGCCTGGCCGATTCGATTCCCGTCCAGGCTGACGTCACCGATCAGCCCCTGCAATGGCGAGACGGCCAGGTCCTGGCCGCGCTGGTCGGCCGGGAAATTCAGCTCATCTTCGAACTGCAGGACGCGACGCTCTATTCCTTCTCTTTCAGCGATTAACCCCTTGTCTGTATAGCGGGCAGTCTGCCGCCCGCGCCATCCCACAAGATGCACGCCGCCTTCAGCGGGTGATTCTTGCACCACCACCGAATATAAGGAGAAACACATGGGAACGAGAATGGAAGGCAAAGTCGCCATCATCACCGGCGCAACCCTGGGGCTGGGCAAAGCCGGCGCGCTGGCGCTCGCCCGCGAAGGCGCCTCCGTCGTCATCTGCGACCGCGGCCGAACGCCGGAGAACTCGCAGAAGGTACTGGCGCAGGCAGAAGGTCTCAGCGGGGAGATCGCCTACAAGCGCTGCGACGTCATGATCAAGGAGGACATCACAGCCCTGGTCCAATTCACCGTGGAGCGCTATGGACGCGTCGATGTCATGGTCAACAACGCCGTTATCGACAACCCGGGAGGCATGTTGGAGGAAGTCACGCTCCAGGACTGGGAGGACGGCTTCATGTGTCACGTGACCGCTCCGCTTCTCTTCTGCAAAGAGGTGGTCCCGCTCATGATCAAGCAGGGGAGCGGCAACATCATCAACGTCTCATCCGGTATCGCCCTTGCCGGCAGTCCCAGCATCTCGTCCTATGGCCCGGCCAAGGCCGCCATGATCAACTTCACCCAGCATCTGGCGGTTACCTATGGCCCCGACGGCATTCGCGCCAACACGATCACCCCCGCCCGTATGCTCACCGAAAAGAAATACGAGATGCTCGCCAACAATCCGGCCGCGGTCCGCACGCAGAAATTCGCCTACCCAATGGGCAGCCCCGCCCTGCCCGAACAGGTGGCCGAGGTCATGCTGTTTCTGGCCTCTGATGAGTCCGTCGCCATCACCGGACATAACCTGATCGCCGACGCCGGCAACACCGCATTCGGCCCGGGCGGCATGATCGGACGGCTGCAGAAGGATCTGCGCGCCAGGTTGGAGGCCCAGGGTTCCGAGTGGCTGAAAGACGAAATGTAAGTGTTGGGTCGTCCCTGCTTGAAAGGGACGCGCAGGAGGACAATTTGGCCCTGATAAACATCGCATCAAACAAGCAACTCTTTGCGGACAACTACCTGATCGAGAGCCTCAAGGACGCCAGGCAGGTGATGAACCCGGCCCGCAAACTGGAGAACAACCCCATTCTCTGGCCGGAAAAACCCTGGGAAGGGGACTACCTGGGCGTGAGCGACGTCTGGTTCGACCACGCCGACCAGGTCTTCAAGATGTTCTACCGCCCTGCCACGCATAGGGCCTACCTGACCCCGGACGGCGCGCTGGCAGCCGAAGCGCCCACAGACGACGACCCGATTACCGCCTGCCTGGCCCTCTCGGACGATGGCATCAATTGGGAAAGGCCGGACCTGGGCCTGGTCGAGTATCAGGGCTCAAAAAAGAACAATCTTCTTCCCGAAGATGCCTTCATGCCCTACTTCTTCCAGGACCTGCACGAAGAGGACCCGCGCAAACGCTACAAGGGCCTGATCCGGACCGGTTCGACGACCACCACGATGACGTTCGACCTCTACTATTCGCCCGACAGCCTCAACTGGACGCCCTGCGAGCACAACCCCGTCATCGACACCGCGCCCCGCATCGGCCGCTGGGGGCCGACCAAATTCATGGGCTGGGACCCCATCCGCCAGGTCTATGCAGCCCACATGGAGAACTGCCACCACCGGCGCTGCCCCCATGACAAGCGCCTCATCGGCCGCGCCGAAAGCCCCGATATGGTCCACTGGAGCGACCCGGAAACGATCCTCATGCCCGATGAGCAGGACCCGCCCGACACCGAATTCTACGTCATGCCGGTCATCGTTTACGCCGGACTCTATGTCGGCCTGCCCTGGATCTTCCGCACCAACGACTCCACGCACCACCCCGAGCTCGTCTTCAGCCGCAACGGCATCCACTACGAACGCAACTACCGGGAGCCGTTCATCCAGCGCGGCGGGCACAGCGGGGAGTATGACGCCTCCTGTGTCTACAACCTCGAGCCCCTTGTTCACAACGACCGCATCTATACCTACTACACGGGCTCCAACTGGCGCTCATATCGGACGCTGTTGGAGCTGGGCGATCGCGGCGTCGGCGCAATCGGCGTCGCTGAAACGCCGCTCGACGGCTTCGTGGCAGTGGAGGGAAAAAAACGGGGATACAGCGAGATGGTGACGCGGTCCTTCGGTTTCGACGGCCGCCAGTTGCGCCTCAACCTGCAAGCGCACCTCGCCGACGACGTGCTGCCAAACGAGTGCGAGGTGCGGGTCGCGCTCCTGACGCCCAATCACCAGCCCTTACCCGGCTTCGGCTTCGAGGACGCCGACCCCATCACGACCACCAACCAAGCCCACCTGGTCTCGTGGCAGGGTCGCTCCGACTTGGGCGAATTGGCCGGCGGCCCGATCAAGCTGCATTTCTATTTCAGAAATGCCAAACTGTTTGCCTTCCAGTTTGTTGACCCCGCCGATTAGATTGAGGGGCAGGGCTCAGTTCCAGTTGCCGATAAAGTCCTCGAGGGTAAAATCGGCCGGCATCTCGTTGAAAAAGTAGCGCATCGGCCGCGCCTGGAAACCGGGCGCGAAATGCTCGTCCTCCGCCTGCAGTTTGTCGTCCAGGATCGCAAAGCGCCTGTGGAGCGCGGCGGCCTCCTCCTCTGTGAAACGGTCGGCAAACTGCGGCCCCCAGTTGATCGAAATCGAATGTGAAGAGCGCGCCCGCTGGCGGTAGTCCTCGGTGATCCCCTCCAGGGGATCGGAATCTGCCTCACAGGCCCCGTTTTCATGCTTCACAACCTGGAGATGCAGGACCGCCTTGCTGAGGTAGATCGTCAGGACCATCTTGCCGTCTTCACCCACGCCGGGCTGCAGCGCTTCGAGCGCGTTAAAGTAGGCGCCGGCGTTGCCGTTCAGTGCCTCCCGTAACGCGATCTCGGTCAAGTCCTGCAGCGCCGCGCTCTTCCCGTTCCACTGCCTGAACGACGCCCGCGCCCCGGGCGACAGGAATTCGGCGAAGGAGATGTCGGGGTAGTAGGGGAAAATAGTATGCCCCCCGTGGATGGTACGGCGCATCCTGCTGCTGTAGTTACTGCCCCAGTGCAACATGTAGTTGATATACACGACCGCGTCGCCGGCGTTCAACTCCACTGGGATGCCGCCGGGCACGGTGCGCCGCGGGTCGGCCGACAGCGACCGGTTTTCGTCCTCCGTGTTGAGCCGCAGGTGGCTGCCAGGCACAACCCAGAGCACGTCATCGTCGTAGAGCGGGATGTTCCACTGCACGTATTTGGGCCCGTTCTCCACCAAATCCTTCTGCAGGCCGGCCAGCGGCGCCATGTCGATCGGGTGGATGTCGCGATGCCACGCAGCCGGGCCATGATCGCGCACCGGGCTGCACATCAACATCATGCCGGCCACCGCCGCCTCCGGAACGCTCAAAAGCTGGCGGCTTACCCCCAGCGTACTCTCCTGCAGCCAGACCTCGACCGTGCTCGCCGTCGCTTCGTCGATCAGCCCGTTGTATGAGACCAGCCGCGGCTGCGGATTCGTTTCCCAGACGCCGCCGGGCGGGTCGTCCGGCCCTCGCTCCCGCGCCCAGATTTTCCTCTGCCTCCCAACCAGGGTCTCAAAATCCGCCCGCACCTGCTCCAACCGCTCCGGCGGGATAACCTCCCGCAGCACAAGATACCCCTGCTCCATAAACTGTTCGCGGCTGACCTGCATCGTTCGTCCCCCTATTCTGATCAGTACGGCCACCGAACAAGAAACCCCGGCAGTCTAATCTACCGGGGTTCGTATTCGTCTGAGGCACATCCGTCCAGCAATCATTCCTGTGCCTTGCGCGTCTTTCTGTTCAGGGCGTTCGCGCCCTGGCAACAGAGGTCGGAGATTATCCTGAAAAGGTCAAGGCTGTATGCCACAACCAACACGGCAATCCCCAATACAGGGCTCGCCAGGAGCTCCAACAACGTGAATCCGACAAGATCGCCAACCGTGCTCCACCATCCAAGCGGCGCCCGCCTGTCGGAATCGACGCGTCTGAATAACGGCGGCGCGTAGCTCGTCATCGTCTGACGCTGCGCCGATCTGTAAACCATCTCCGGCTCTTGATACATCATTGCCTCTTCAAGGCGGGCCATACACGGTCACCGCCTCTGCTGGCAATATATCATACGTCCGGTACGCCGTTAAGTTGCTCAGAACGACCCCTAAACATCCTCCGCCTGCAACCTCTCCAGCAGCTCGCTGTACGCCTCCCGGTCCAGCGGCAGCTCCACCGCCTCACCGGTGGCCCCGCTGTAGATCATCGCATTGGCCAGCTCCAGCGACTTCAGCCCCTCTTCGCCGTTGCAGCGCGGTTCGCCGCCCTCGCGAATGGCGCGGTGGAAATCCTTGTAGACGGCTGCATGCCCGTGCTGCTCCGGCTCATCTTCGACACCGGCGTCGGCATCAGCCGGTTCCGTGCGCACAAACGGCTCAGGGCTGTCGGTAATCAACTGGCGCAAATCGGTCTCGTAGCGCTCGTACTCGATGCGGTCCTGGTGCAGCACGATCTTCCCGCCGGTGCCGGACACCTCAAAGGTGCGCGGCCCGCTCTCGGTCGTGCTAAAATAGATGGTGCCGTGCGCGTCCTCCGGCCACTCCAGCAGCGCGGTCGCGGTATCCTCGGTCTGGATCGCGTGCAGGCGCGTACAGGTGGCCGCGTAGACCCGCTGCGGCGAACCGACCAGATGGCAGACCAGGTCCAGGTCATGCGGCGCCTGGTTCATCAGCACACCGCCGCCCTCGCCTCGCCACGTGCCTCGCCAGCCCCCGCGCAGGTAGTAGGCCGCCGTGCGCATCCACGGGAAGACCCCTGTCACCCGCTGTATGCGGCCCAGCTGCCCGCTGTCGATCAGCCGCTTCATC
>VYDA01000607.1:12005-13003 GCA_009843665.1 Caldilineaceae bacterium SB0675_bin_29
CCGCCAGCACGCGGTTGTTGGCCCGCGCTGCCGCAATCATCGCGTCGGCCTCCTTGACCTGGATGGCGATCGGCTTTTCCACCAGCACATGGCTGCCGGCGTTGAGCGCGTCGATCGCGATCGGCGCGTGGAAGGGATGGGGTGTGATGATCACCGTCACGTCCGGCTTGGTCTCGGCCAGCATCTGCCGGTGGTCGGGATAGAAGGGGCAGCCCCACTCCTCGGCCCGCTCCTGGCCCGGCTCCGGTGCCACGTCCGAGCCCCCGACCACCTCGACTTTATCCAGGCTGAGCCCCATCGAGTGGGAACGGAAAATCCCCGCGCCCATACCGACCACCGCGTGGCGCAGCTTCGATCCTTGTGGAGAGGGAGAGTTCGACACGTTGTCTTCCTTTGCTTGTTCGCTTGTACTCTGTGTGAAAGGTGGGAACACCGGTGCGTCGTGGATGGGCACGGCCCGCTCGGGCTGGGACAGTGACCGAAACCGGCCACTGCGGTTCAGAAATGCAGCATCGCCTTGACAACCTGGTTCTCCGGCTGGCTCCAGCCGGGAAATTCGTCGATCAGCTCTTCCGGCGGCGCACTGTGTGTAAGCCACGGGGCCAGGTCGATCGCGCCGCCCTCCAACGTCTTGACGACGCGGGCGAAGTCGACGCTGGTGGCGTTGCGGCTGCTGATCAACGTGGTCTCGCGGCGGTGAAACTCCGGGTCGGGGAAGGTGATGTCGTCCTGCACCAGGCTGATGAAGACAACGCTGCCGCCCTGTTCAATCAGGCCCAGTGCGTTCATCATCGAGCGTGCGTTGCCGGTGGCGTCGAACACGGTCAGCGGCAGGTCGCCGCCGAAAACCGCCCGCAACTGGGCCTCCGCGTCCCCGCGCCCGTCGATCAGATGCTCCACCCCCAGGTTCTCCTGCACAAAGCGCATCCGGTTCTCGTCGATCTCCATCACCGCCACGTCAGCGCCGGCCAGGCGCGCAAAGGCCACCGCAGTCAGCC
>VYDA01000607.1:13013-16117 GCA_009843665.1 Caldilineaceae bacterium SB0675_bin_29
GTCCCGGCTCCAGCCCGGCCCGGTCCGCAGCGTGCGCACCGATGCACAGCGTCTCGACCAGGGCCAGGTGTTCCAGCGGCAGCGTCTCGGAGCGGTGCAGCTTGTCGATCGGGACGGTGATCAGCTCGCGCATGCCCCCATCCATGTGCACGCCCAGCACCCGCAGATGGGAACAGCAGTTGATGCGCCCGCGACGGCACGCGCTGCACGCGCCGCAGTTCAGATACGGCTCGACCGCGCACCGGTCGCCCGCGCGCAGGCTGCTCTCGCTTTCCGAGTCGAGATCAACGATCTCCACACCCAGCTCATGGCCGAGGATGCGGGGATAGCTGAAATAGGGCTGCCGCCCGCGAAAGGCGTGCAGGTCGGTGCCGCATATCCCGACCCGGTGCACGCGCACGAGCGCCTCGCCCGCTCCCGGTTCAGCCGGCGGCGCGGTCTCCGTCAGATGCAGGCTGCCGGGTTTCTCCAATATGACGGTTTTCATCGGGTCTTCTTGAAGTGGAATGGCTGGCAACAGCGGCCGGGGAGTGGAATCGGCCCGCCAGGATTTGCCATCTGTTTAGCCGCTTGCCACCGGGCCGGCCGCGCCCATCACCTCTGGTGTGACCGCGGCCGCGGGGTCGTGTCCGTTACCAAGCCCCTCTATGTCGATCTGTCCGTCCTTCAGATACAGGACATAGTCCACATAGTCGTCCACGAGGCTGTCGTGGGTCACGATCAGGAAGGTGACGTTCTGCTCACGCACGATCTGCTGGAAGAGGCTCAGAATCTCCCGCGCCGTCGTACTGTCCAGCTCGCCGGTCGGCTCGTCCGCCAGGATCAGCTTCGGGTCGTTGGCGAGCGAGCGCGCAATGGCCACGCGCTGCTGTTGCCCGCCCGACAGCTCAAAAGGCCGGTGATGCATCCATCGCGTCAGACCCACCAGGTCCAGGCAGTTCACCGTCTTTTCATGGCGTTCGCGGCCCTTGACGCCCGACATGCGCAGGATCAGCTCGACGTTCTCAAAAGCGGACAGGCTGGGCAGCAGCCCGAAAGATTGGAAGATAAAGCCGACCTGCTCGCGGCGCCACCGCGTCAGCTGGCGCTCGCTCCACGAGTGAATCTCCTCGCCAAAAATGCGGATCTTCCCATCTGTCGGTGAATCCAGGCCGCCTATGCAGTTGAGGAGCGTGGTCTTGCCGCTGCCGGAGCGCCCCTTCAGCGCGGCGAAGGTTCCCTGTGCAATCTGCAGGTTGACGCCCTTGAGCGCGGCCACCTCCAGGCTGCCCGTCTTATAGACGCGCCAGACATCCTCGGTCTCGATGGCTGTGTTGGGGTAACGGTTGTTTTCCATCTGCGTTCCGGTTTCCGAATGTTTGTGACAGCACCCGAGTGATCAGCGCACTGATCCTTCTGTTACTCACTTTTTCTGCGGCGGAAGCGGCTGAAGAAGCCGCCGATAGCGCCGGACTGCTGTATTCGTCTGGCCACCGCTTCCTCTTGGGCCACAAGCTCCGGCGCCTCCGCATCCTCGCTCTCCACCGGTCGGATCAGGATGCCCTCATCGGTGATATCAAGCATCGCCCGGCCTTGAATCGAGAACTGCTGCAGGACATCTTTCGGGATCTGCAGGCGCCCGGAGCTGTCTAGTACGACCAGTTCCTCGAAATGTTCTTCGTGCTCCTCTACGATGCCGTCGCCGCCGCTGTTGAGCGACGCTTCGTCGAAGCGTTCGACCGTGCGCACCTGGCGCCGCGTCTCACTGGCCAGCATCCCATCGCGGATGGCGACCACTCGGTCCACGTGGCGGGCGATCGTCGGGTCGTGGCTCACGATGATGGTCGTCAGGCCCAACTCTTCGTTTAGCGTGCGCAGCGTCGCGTAAATCGTCAGCGCCGTGGCCGTGTCCACCTCACCGGTCGGCTCGTCTGCAAGCAGAAGCGTCGGATTGTTGGCCAGCGAGACCGCGATGGCCACCCGCTGCTGCTCACCGCCGGACAGCTCGCGCATGTGATGCTTCTTGCGCTCGCCCAGACCCACCCTCTCCAACAGATCCTCGGCCCGCCTGCGTTTCTCTCTGCCCGCGAAACCCGCCAGCGTCATCGGCAACTCGACATTCTCGACCGCGTTCAGATAGGGGACCAGGTTGCGCGCGCTCTGCTGCCACACAAATCCGACCTGCTCCCGCCGGTAACGGTTGATCGCCCGTTCCGACATCTTCAGCAGATTGAAGTCTCCGACCCGTACCTGCCCCGCAGTCGGCCTGTCCAACCCGCCCAGAATGTTCATCAGCGTCGACTTGCCGCTGCCGCTCACGCCAACGATCGCCATCAACTCGCCGGGACGCACCGACAGATTCAACCCCTGCAAAGCGACCACTTCCAGGTCGGCAACCTGATAGATCTTGACCAGACCTTCGCAGAGAATAAATGGTTCAGTCGTTGTCATCGCTCAGTTTCCAACACGCAAAAACACCCTTCTTTCGCGTCAAACGCAGCCACTAAAAACTAAAAACTGCCTACTAAAAACTGCCGTTCAAACCGTTTCGCCCAGCTTGATCGCCTGGAAGATCTTCATGCGCATCAGCAGCGTGATCAGCACGCCCAGCGCGGCCACAAACAGGACCCCGAACAGCGCATACACACGCGTGATCGCCGGCCACGCGATCCCCACCAGGTAAGGCGGCGTCAAATCCGCGGCCGTGTTCCCCACCTGCAAGTAGGGGATGAACTGGTTGCTCACCGATGTGCCCAGCAGTGTCCCCGCGCCAATCCCAACCAGGATCAGAAAGGCCAGCTCCCATGCCAGGAACATCGTCATCTGCCCCGAGGACAGACCGATCGAACGCAGCGTACCCAGTTCAATGAAGCGGCGCCGGAACGAGAACAGCGTGTACAGCAGAAATCCCAGCACCGTCAGCAGCGCCGCCGCCAGAAAACCGACCGAAAGAACGCCGAACAACCCCTGCCGTTGCGGCTGCTTCTGCTCGTCAGCAATCCGCAGCCGGGCCGAATAATAGTTGATGACGTTGATGTCGTACTGCCGCAGCTCGCGTGTGAGACCTTCGTAGTCCGTGCCCGGCTCCGTGCGCACCAGCACATCGTACGGGAACTGTCCCCCCA
>VYDA01000607.1:16127-20309 GCA_009843665.1 Caldilineaceae bacterium SB0675_bin_29
GTCGGCGTCCGGGTACCAGGTCGGGAAGTAGCGGAAATCGCCTACGATCGTCATCTGCATCTCCGCCCGCAACCCGTAGCGCGCCGCACCGACCAGGATCGTATCACCGACCAGCAGATTGTGATTGCGCATGAAGTCACGATGCAGCAGGACACCCTCGGAGGCCAGGGCCAGCGAGTTCATCAGCGACCCGAGTGACGCCGCCGCAAAATCCCGCCGCCAGTAGGCCGCCTTGGGGAAGTCGAGGCGGTCAATGCCGAAGACATGGGCATCCCGCCAGCGTCCGTCCATATGTACCCGCGCCTCGAAACGGGCAAAGCGGGTGGCGGCACTGATGTTCGGAGAGCGCAAATGTTCCGAAACCGGCACGAAGGTCCAACTCGCCGTCTCTGGTGCGCCGTCCGACGAGGACGAATCCTCGCCGCCGCTGCCAGGGAAGCCGCCTCCTCCGGCTGAAACCGGCGTGTCGCCCAGCTCCGCCAGCCGCCCATCGGACCCCACCCTGTAGTAGGCGCGGTCAAACATGTGCCCGTCCAACGTCTGCGCCAGCGATGTGGTGAAGGCGGACAGGCTGAGCGTCAGCACCAGCAGAATCATCGGCGCCGTGTACATGCTCCTGTTGCGCGCCAACTGGCGGCTGGCCAGCAGCACCCCCACGCCGCCGCCCTTGGATGCAATCCAGGCGATGATCTGCATGAAATACGGCAAGATCCGCAGCGTCACCAGCGTCAGCGCGAAAATCCCCAACGCCGGGATCAGAAACAGCAGCGGATTCTGAAAGATCGTGTCATCAGTGACCGCGCCCGGCATGCTGATGCTGCCCTGTTCCTGCAGCAGATAGATGCCGTATCCGGCCGGAATCAGCAACAGGATGTCCATATAGGAGCGCTGCCACCACGGCGGCCGCAAGGTGCGCGCCATCTCCATCTTGTAGGTCACGATCGTATGGCGCGCCGCACCGAACGAGGGCAGTGTCTGTGCCAGAAATGCGATCAGGACCGCGCCGATGCCGAACTGGAGCGTGGACTGCGTCAGCACCAGCCGCAGGTCCGATTCGATCGTGAAGTCCAGGAAGCTGCGCGTCGATCCGATCAGCCTCGCTACCGAGAAACTGAGCGGCATACTCACCAATAGCGCAAGAATGCCCAGACACAGCGCCTCCAGGCCCGACATGCCCGCCACCTGCCCCACCGTCGCCCCGCGGCTGCGCAGAATCGCCACCTCATTGCGCTGCCGGGACACCGCCAGACCGACCACCAGACTGATAAATGCCAGCAACAGACCGATGATCGGCACGCTGAAAGCGTAAAGCAGCGTTGTCAGCAGACCGCTGGCGCGTTGATAGCGGCGCAACGCGTCCAGGGGCGAGATGCTCAACTGGCTGTTGGCCATCAGCGCCGACACCTTCTGCTCCGCCCTGCGCCCGCGCACCAGCAAGCGGCCTACATCACTCGAAGTCACATCCGAGCCGTCCATCACCAGGTACCACAGGCCCAGGTTCACGTCCTGCGGGTAGACGGGCGCAACCCGATTGTGATAGCTCTGCTCTGGGATGACAAACAGCGTCTCCAGCGTCGACGGGTTGTAGAACCAGACGTCGCTGCTCAGGTCGGCAGGCTCCCATACGCCCGCGACCTTCACCGGTGTCTGATAGCGCTGGCTGTCGCCATTCTCGGACCGGATGCGGCGGAACAGCATATACTCTTCGCCTACCTGCAGCCCGATCTCGTCCGCCAGCTCCCGGTTGACCTGTACCTCGATCGCCTCCTCCGAGTCGGAAGGTGAGACCGCCGGGAATGCGCCTTCGATGATATTGATCGCCTCTTCAAAGCCGGAAATGAAACCCAGATTCACCCATTCCAACGGATCGGTTGTGTCTGCATACGCGATCTGTTCCGTGGGGAAAAGGCGGAAATTGTCCGTCTTGAAATAGCGGATCGTCTTCTTATGCGGAATGCCCAGTTCGCCTGCCGCCTGCTGGCTGAGATAGATGTCCAACGGCGCGATATCTTCCCACTCCTGCGGACCGTACGTGGACCCCAGGTAACGGAACATATACGCAAACGGCGGGCGCGAGTAGGTCTCGTTGATGCCCGTTTCCGTCAGCTCCTCCTGCAACAGCCGGTAGTAGACCGCATCGGCATAGAGAGGAATGCTCATCACGAGCACGATCGAGGAGATCAGACCCAGGACCAGGGCAAGTGCCAGCCACTGCTGGGCGAAGATACGTTTTATGGCGACAACGATAATCGCCGCGACGCGCAAAAGAAATTTCATAACCGCAGCGGAGAGAGGTTTGTAATGCCCTGCCGTCCTCTCTCCACGCTTTGCTCTCCGGTTTTATTGTCCGACTACAACCTGGCCCTCTTCCAGCCCTTCTTCGATCTCCACCCGATCGGGGGTCTGGATACCCACCTTCACATCGACCCGCCGCTGAATATCGCCGTCCTGGACCACGACAAACCGCCTGCCGTCAAAAACGCGGATCGCCTGCGGCGGCAACCAGAGGACGGAATCCTTGTGTTCGAGTTGGACCCGCACCTGCACCAGGTCGCCCAGTTCAAAGCCCGCGTCTTCCGCCTCCTGGTCGATCGTGATTCGGGTGGACTTGTCCGGGTCGATTACTTCGCCGCTGCCGCCGCTTCCGAACGGGTAGGGCAGCCGCCGCACGAATCCGGTCAGAATTTCCCCGGGCCGGCCGACTAGTGAAATCTCCACCACCATCTCTTCGGCCAGCTCGTTCATCTGATCGCTGATCAGATCGGCTTTGACCTCCAGGTCATGAATGTCCGCGATCGAGACAACCGAATCAAAGGCGTTCTCCGGGCGGCCCCCAGTCAGCGAAACGGAGAGCAACTTGCCGTCGAAGGGTGCCGTAATCGTGGCGTCGGCGATTGCGCTCTGCAGCTTCTCGACCTGAAGTTGCGCTCTCGCGACGTCATTGATCAGGAGCGGATCTACGCCTTCGGTCAGCTGCTCCAGCGAGAGTTCGGCCAGCTCGACCTGCTTGCCCTGGACCGATATCGCGAAATTGTCATCCGGACGCTCGGTTCGCAGATTGATCAACTGCAGCGAGGCGATGTCAAGGTTGATCTGCGCCCTGCGGATCTGAAACTCGAGATTCCTCTCCGCTGTGTACAGCCGCGACTGTGCCCGCTCCAGGCTCAACTGCGTGGAGGTCAGCTCCCGCTCCAGGTCATCGATCTCCAGGTCCGCGATGATCTGGCCGGCAGTGACGAGGTCGTTGCGCTTGGCGTAGACGTTGCGGATGCGGCCGCCCGTACGGAAGAACAGCGCCTCCTCTATCACCGGCGCCACACGTCCGCTGAAGGTCCGTTCGCGCATGATCTCGCCTACTTTAACCGAATACGTAGGCTTGACCGGCACCACCGAGGTCGGGATCGGGGTCGGCGTAGGCTCATTGGCCGCGATCTCTGCGCTGCGGCCCGCCGGCAACAGGGCGCAGCCAGCCAGTACCAGGCTGAGCGCTATGGGGAAGATTGCGCGCCAAATGCCCCCACAAGGAGCCAGGGCGGCCCCTGTCCTGTGGGTCAGACGCCTGGCAAAAGGCAAACAGGCAACGTATCTGACTGCCCGCACGCGCCCAGGCCGGGATTCCATTCGAAGGGAAGGCAGACAGTTCATTGGATCAATTTTTCTTCTCTGATACACAGGATTGGTTCCAAACGCAGAGATGGGGATGCACAAGGCATAGGGAGACTCCCGTGCCTGGCGAAGGATCTGTGCCCCGTCCCGCAACAGATTGCGATTCGACGGCGACGAGAACGAAAGACGGGCTACGGTGCAGAGTAATCGTATACGACATCTTTACGTCAGTTGACAGAGAAGTATAAACGTCCATTCCCAAACTACCAAACTCCACACACCAACTGCTCTATTCCTTTCCTCCCGCAGCCAGCCGTACAACTGACAACCGCCCGTCGCTTCAACTGCAGCAAATGCCGTCCAATACCAGGGACGACCTTCCGAATTCCCCAAGTAACCACTTATCCATAGCTAGTCCGCGATCAACACTAAAGCAGGGGAAGCGCCCTCACTGACAACTGACCACTGATCACTGACTACTGCATTTCTGGGCGGTCGGGCCTATTCGGCCCTCCCTTGTGCGGGGGCGGAGCCCCCGCAACGCCCCCGGCCCTGCTCGCGCCGCAGTGAGATTTA
>VYDA01000419.1 GCA_009843665.1 Caldilineaceae bacterium SB0675_bin_29
ACCCAGCTGTTTACAACTATGCGCTCAACACGGCAATCGTTACAGTAAACGGGGTAGTCTCGACGATATTCTCCAGTGCGCTGGTGGCGTATGCTTTTGCCCGCCTAGAATTCCCGGGCAAGAACGTCATCTTTATGGGCATTCTCAGTACGCTCATGATCCCCTTTGCAGTCGTGATGGTTCCCCAGTTCATCATTTGGCGGTATTTGAACTGGCTGGACACGCTGTGGCCGCTGATGATTCCGCACTGGTTCGGGTCGGCGTGGAACATCTTTCTGCTGCGCCAGTTTTTCATGACGATTCCGCGAGAGTATGACGAAGCGGCCTATCTCGACGGTGCGTCGCGTTGGCACATCTTCATCCGAATCATTCTGCCTCTCTCAAAGCCGGCCCTGGCGGCTGTCGCCGTGTTTGCCTTCGTTTTCTTCTGGAACGATTTTCTGGGTCCGCTGATCATTCTGTCGACGCCAGAAAACTTTACGCTGACACTGTTCCTGGCGAACTTCAATGTCGCGTACAGGGGTACGCCGTGGCATCTGTACATGGCCGCCGCTCTCATCATCATTCTCCCTTGCCTAATCCTGTTTTTCTTTTCTCAGAACGCATTTCTTAAAGGCATCACGGTTACCGACCTGAAGGGTTGAGTTCAGCCGCTCCTTTCACGGGTCTTTCTGCAGGACCTTCCTTCACAGATACTGAGGCACTCATGAAAATCAAAGAAATCCGCGCATTTGAGATTGCCGCCGAGGCACAGCCGCAGACGAAGCCGCGTACGCCAAGCCGGGCCGATACCATTCATATGAACCGTCCCATGGCACGCTATCCCCGCTTTCCCAACGGCGAGGGGCACGTTTCGATGGCCCCCTGGAAACGGCCGGCCGTGCTGGTTACAGCTGAGGACGGCACGCAAGGCTTCGGTATCTCCCTCTACGGACCGGTCGTGACGAGTTTGATCAACGAGCATTTCGGTCCTAATCTGGTCGGTGAGAACGCGATGGCGACTGAGAAACTGTGGGATATGATGGTGCGGCTCTCGACCGCTTTCAGCCCTACAAGCATGACCAGTTACGCGATCAGCGCGCTCGACGTGGCCTTGTGGGACCTGAAGGGGAAGCTGCTGGGTCTGCCGGTGTACGAGTTACTGGGAGGCCCGCAGAAGGAAAAGATCTTCTGTTACGCATCCGGCTTTGACCAGGAGTGGTACATGGAGCTGGGATTCAAGGCCACTAAGCTGTTCAGCCCCTGGGGACCTGAACAGGGGCTGGAAGGTCTCAACAAACTAGAGGAACTGGTAGCAAGCACACGCGAGACCATCGGCGACGAAGTGGAGTTGATGTTGGATGGCTGGACGGCGTATGATCCCGAATACACTGTGCGTGTGGCCGAACGGATGCGGCCTTACAACCTCAAATGGCTAGAGGACTATATCCAGCCGGAAGACCTATTGGGCTACGAGTCGATCCGGCAGCGATTGCCCTGGCAGACGCTGGCAACCGGCGAACACTGGTACAATCTTGCGCCCTTTGCCCACGCCGCAGGCAAGAGGCTCGTGGACATTTTCCAGCCGGACGTGCTCTGGTGCGGCGGAATCACCGCGGCAGCCAAGATCTGTCACCTGGCGCAGGCGAACAACATTTCCGTCATCGCTCATGGCGGGATGAACTACCCCTTTGGCCAGCATCTGTCATTGGCAATGCCAGCGGTCACTTGGGGTGAGCGCTCGGAAAGTGTCTCTGCACCCGGTGTGCCCCTTGAGGAGATGGTCAAGCTGCCAGGCACTGCGGTCATAAAGGACGGATATCTGGTGCCCAGCGACGCACCAGGGTTTGGTCTGGAAATCGACGAGGCGTGGCTGGACGAAGTCACTGTCTGAACCGGGGCAGGCGCAAATAAGTGCGAGAGCATACTAACTATTACTGACGAGCGAATTCACTTTTTGTCGTCTCACTGAATTGGAGAAGAGCCCATGGAACTCGGCTACTTTCTGATGCCCGTTCACCCTCCTGAAAAGGACTTTACGCAGAGTCTTGAAGAGGACCTGGAGTTGATCGAACGTGCCGAGGCGCTTGGGTACTCCGAGGCCTGGATCGGCCAGCATCACTCGGTCAAATGGGAGCCGATGCCGTCTAACGACGTCTTTATCGCAAATGCGATGGCCCGCACGAGCACGATCAAGTTCGGAACTGGCGTGACGATCGCACCCTTCCACCATCCGGTCAACGTGGCGGTCCGGCTGTCGATGCTGGACCATCTTTCCCGAGGCCGACTGATGTGCGGTTTCGGCCAGACCGGGATTCCCACGGATCTCAGCCTGTTCAACCTGCCGGCGGATCCAAGAGTACTAGGACTGATGACGGTCGAGAGTATCAACATGGTGCTGAAGTTGTGGACGACAGACGCGCCTTTCGACTTCAAGGGCGACTACTGGCATATACATATCGATGAGACCCGCCCGGACATTGGGTTAGGCGAGATATTGCGGCCATACCAGAAGCCGCATCCTCCCGTGGCGATGGCAGTTCTGAAGGGCACTTCGATGGCGGCGCGCATGGCGGGGCAACGCGGTTTCTTCCCCGTGAGCACGAACCTGGTTCCGATGTCGACACTGGCTGAGCAC
>VYDA01000092.1:0-520 GCA_009843665.1 Caldilineaceae bacterium SB0675_bin_29
GTGCTGTTGCGGGCGGACGGAGCGGGGCTTTGCGGAGGTGGATGAGGCGCTGTACCACGCCGAGTGGGAGCGGCGGGGGCTGCGGAACCGGGTGCATCTGAATCAGGGCGGGTGCCTGGGGCCGTGTGTGCTGGCGAATGTGGTGATGGTGGTGATCGACGGGCGGCCACACTGGTTTCACTCGGTTAACGACGCGGTCATCGTGCGGGCGATATACGACTATATCGAGTGTCTGTTGGAGGACGTTGACACTCCGCCGCCGGCGGTGCTGCAGCCGCATGTGTTCAACGGGTTTGCGTGGAACGGCGTACACGAAGACGAGGCGGTTGAATTCGGGCCTAAGGTGGAGGCCAGCGGTGAAGGCGTGCTGTTTCTCAGCCAGTCGGATACGGATTTGCTGGCGCTGGAGGGGGCGCGGGCGTTGCTGCCGGAGGGGTTTGCCGGTCTGGAGTCGGCGCACGTGGGGCGGTTGGCGGATGAGGCGGCTGTGGACGCGTTGCTGCGGCGGCTGCTTGCAGGG
>VYDA01000092.1:530-2613 GCA_009843665.1 Caldilineaceae bacterium SB0675_bin_29
GGTGGTGGTGGCGCGGCTGCACTCCGGAAGGGCATTTGAATACGGGCTTGGACTGCTGCAGGCGTGGGCGGAGCGGACGGACGGCTTCCTGATCTGCCTGCCGGCGGTGGAGGCGTTCGATTACGACCTGATGGCGCGTTCCAATGTGGGCGTGCCGCTGGCGCAGGCGATCAGCGCCTATTTCCAGTGCGGCGGTCCACAGAATCTGGCCAACGGGCTGAGGTGTCTGAGCGATCATCTGCTGGTAAGTGGATGGGGATTCGACCAGCCGGTGGAGCTGCCGCTGCACGGCATCTATGAGCCGAAGGCCGAGGACTGGAATGCGGCGGGGGAACGGGTGTGTTGTTCCGGCGGAGAAGGCGAGCAGTCTTTTCCCGAAACGGCAGAGTCTGGCGGGGCGGCAGCAAGCTCGACGGTGGGAATACTCTTCTACCGGGCCCATTTGTTAAGCGGGAATACCGAGTTTGTGGACGCGCTGGCGGCTGAGTTCAGAGGTAGAGGTATGAAGGTGCGGGCGGTGTATACGCAGTCTCTGAAGGAGTGCGACAGTGCTGGACGGCCGATGGCACTGGGAGTGATGGAGGAGGCGGGCGCGGTTGACGCTATCGTGAGCACGCTGAGTTTTGCGTTGGGAGACGGCGGCGAGGTATTCGGGGACCTTGATGTGCCGGTTTTTCAGGCGATCTATTGCAGCAACGACCGGGCGGCCTGGGAACGGAATGGACGGGGTCTGGGATCGCTGGACACGGCGATGAACGTGGCGATTCCGGAGTTTGACGGCCGCATCGTGGGCACGCCTGTGTCGTTCAAGGAGGATTTGGGTGAGGGAGGGACACGTTATGTCCCGGACGGCGAGCGAATCAGGCGGCTGGCGGGAATGGTTGAGAAGCATACAGCTCTGCGCCACAAAGCGAATTCCGAAAAACGGATTGCGGTCGTACTGACGAACAGTTCGGCGAAGGCGGCGCGGGTGGGGAATGCGGTGGGGTTGGACGCGCCGGCGTCGCTGATGAAACTGCTTGAGCGCATGCAGGAGGCTGGCTACCGAATCGGTACGCTGCCTGAATCGGGCGATGCGTTGCTGTTCGAGCTGATTGGGCGCTGCTCTTACGACGTGACCTGGCTGGATGAGGGGCAACTGGCGGATGCCTACAAGCTGCCGATTGAGCAGTACGCGGGGTGGCTCGGAGGGGTGCCGGAGGCCAGTCGGGCGGAGATGGAGAAGCAGTGGGGCGAGGCGCCGGGGGGCGCGTATGTTCATGACGGCGGATTTGCGCTGGCAGGGCTGGAAATGGGCAATGTGTTTGTGGCGCTGCAGCCGCCGCGTGGGTACGACATGGACCCGGACCAGATCTATCACCGGCCGGACCTGCCGCCACCGCACAATTATCTTGCTCTCTACCGCTGGCTTCGTCATGTGTGGCAGGCGGACGCGGTGGTCCACATGGGCAAGCACGGGACGCTGGAGTGGCTGCCGGGCAAGAGCGTAGGACTGAGCGAGGCGTGCTTTCCCGACCTGATTCTGGAGGACCTGCCGCTGGTCTATCCTTTCATCATCAATGATCCGGGGGAGGGCAGCCAGGCTAAGCGGCGGGCGCACGCGACGGTTGTGGACCACATGACGCCGCCGATGACGAGCGCGGGCGCGTACGGGTCGCTGGCGGAACTTGCACAGTTGGCGGACGAGTATTACGCGGCCGAGCAGCTGGATCCGGCGAAACTGCCGATTCTGCAGAGGCAGATCTGGGAGATTGTCGAGCGTGACAGGTTGGATGATGACCTGAAGTACATTTTGAGGGCGGACCACGGGGACCACACTCACGAATGGGACGGATCCTATCTTGATGACGGAACGCCCACGGCGCTGGGGGAGATGCAGGGGGCGCAGGTGGCGCATCTGCTGGAGGATATCGAGGGGTATCTGTGTGAGTTGACGGGTGCGCAGATCCGGGACGGGCTGCATATTCTGGGGACTGTGCCAGAGGGCGAGCAGCTGGTGGAGACGATGTATCACCTCGTCAAGCTGCCGAACGCGGAGGTCCCGTCACTGCCTGAGGCGGCGGCGCGCATTGTAGGGGAAGCG
>VYDA01000524.1 GCA_009843665.1 Caldilineaceae bacterium SB0675_bin_29
CTCTTCTTCTATCTGCTCCCAGTCGTCTTCATCCAGGTTTTCCAACAGTTCATGGAATGGATTGCGTTCAGCCATTGGTGTTCCTTGTCGACTAGGAGGGACGGATGGCGGGCGTTCTGCTGCTTGGGGCGGATGTAATGCAAGAGTACCGCTACCCCGCACAGTTCAATGTCCCTGCGCCCATGCTGGCAATTATAACAGATCTCCCCCCGATTGGTGCGTCTGACCCGCGCGCTGAAAAACTCAGGCGTCGCCCAGTTGCCTCGCTCCCTGCTTGGATCGAACCTGGTCATGTTGTCGGCTCGAGAGAGGTGAGCGGTTCGGGACCGATTCAAGCTACATGCTATACTTTAGTCCCCGCATTGTGAAATTCGTTCCGGATTCAAGGACTATGGATTCTCCTTCCTATCCGCCACCTGAACTACCCAGGCAGGATTCACTTCTGCGAACCCTGGTCCCCGGTCTGGTTTCCTTGGACCAGACACGCGCAGTCTGGCTGACCGGATCCTTGGCGCGTGGCGATGCTGACCGCTGGAGCAGCGTCGATCTGCACTTAGTGTGGGGACAAGACCACCCGGGACAGACCGGCCAGGCAAGACCCTCTCTCGTCTTTCGAAACCGTATTGAAGAGACGTTGGGCAAGGAGAATGTACTTTTTGAGCAGGTTAGCGACTCGGAAACGGGAGGCTTCCTTCAAGGAATCTGTCTGGGTACGCTATCCGAAGTCGATACATTGTACGAACCCGGACCGGCCGGAGTTCTCTTCGTACTCTCCTGGGCGCTATCGACCAAATGTGCTGAACTTGCGGTCCCTGACGGCGCGATACACCTGTTGTATAGTTCGGGACAGCTGGCAGTCGCGCACCAATCTGCTCCTGGCATAAAGCGACCTGCGGTCGGTCCGGCAGACGTCGACACGATTGATAGGCAACTGAGACAGTTCTGGTTACTGCTGGCCCGGCTGCCTGCGGTGGTAGGGCGTCATGAGCAACTGGCCGCCCATTTGCTGTTGGCGGAGATTGGCGCTCTGCTCATTGACCTTGTCGTTTCACTCAACGGAGGCAGCCGTCCCAAGGCGAGGGCTCGCATCAATCAATACCTGGGACTGGCCCAGCTTGAGGCATTTGAGAAAAGCCTGGAGTTACGAAAGACAGGCCGGCGGAGGGAGGAGGGAACGAGAGCCAATTGGATTGGTCAAGCTGTCGCCCTGGTTGTCCTCTATCGCTGGTACGCGCCCCAACTCGCGGAGAAATACTCGTTGAACTATCCTCGGCTTGCCGAAGACAGTGTACTTGCCTACTTGAATGTCGAGCTGAAGAACTGGCCGGCCCGCATCACAACGGGCTGACCCTTCTCAACTGACGCCTGGCAATCTGTTCCCGGTGGAGCTAGCACGATCCACCCATGTGGTACACGAGGCGTCCCCCATCAGTTGACCTTCGGAGAGCCCCTCTTGACGTAAATGGGATTGCTGAAGATCCAGCCACGCGGTTTGCCCCATCGTTGCTTCCAGACCTCCACTCTGTAGACGCCGGGGTCGCGAACCTGGTAGGTGAGAGCCGAAGTATGTCCCTGCGTGACGACCCTCCCGTTTCTCAGGATGCGAGTGTCCGCCACTTCAGGGCACTTCACAAACAGGTCTAGCGACATTCCTTCTCTCAAGTAGACCGCATCGCCCATCAGGGCGGATGTTTCGCTACCTCCTGAAGGGGGGTTCTTAAGAGAGGTATCGCCCCGCCTCCCTTCATTGCTCACACTTTCCGCCCAGAAGCGAAAGCCCTTTGTAGGTCCCACCAGGTCGTAGCCCAGCCAGCAGTTGCCTTTTCGCAGGGCGTCCAGGACAACATTGCGGTCATGCAGAGTGTTGGGGTCGCGATAGTCATGGGAACTGTCAGACTGCGGTCCGAGAAAAGGCGTGCTGGTCAAAATATGCGTGTTTAGGGCCCTTGCACTTTCTTCGTAACTCAAGAAGCGACGGCTTATGGGACCGAGTCGGTACTTGACGGAATGGACATCGGTGCCCCCGAGGGCTACAACGGGTCTCTCCTGCGTCAATTCGTCCCACTTCATCAACATTGCCGGCAACGGTCCCTCCGCGAAGAGATGCGGAAAGAACCCCACAAGGGTCGCCCGCAAGTAGCTGGTCGTGTATCCGCGAAAGCCGGAGAGGTAGTTCCACAGTTCCACGCCGTGATAGTTGGTGACTTCCCAACTGTGCCACGGATAACACTGTGAAAACAGCTCCGTCGATTCTTCGATCGGGTGGGCCAGAAACGCCAAGCCATTCTGCTGACTGACGGCCTCGATGAGCTTCTGCGGGTCCGACGCCTGGCTGCTGACGTCTGACTCCACGCCCAGGCACAACATATGGTTTCCTGTTGGCTCCCGCTGCGTGTCGTGCACCTCCTGCCCGACAAGAGTAAGTATGCCCCGACGGTACCCTTCCTCCTCCTCTCTGACTAAGACATTGTGGTCAGTGACAAAAACGTAATCCAGCCCGCCTTGCACTGCCCCGTCGATGAGATCCTCAAAGGAGCCGAACCCATCGCTGCGGGTCGTGTGCATATGTATGTTGCCGAAATATTCAAAGGGTTCTGGTGAACTATTTGCAT
>VYDA01000175.1 GCA_009843665.1 Caldilineaceae bacterium SB0675_bin_29
CTAAATCGTCGAGCGCCGACGCCAGGACGCGAATGCTCTCTGCGTGAATGCTGTCGTCATTGGTAACAAGAATCTTCGGCATTAATTCGTTTGCCTGGTGGCTGCGACTGCGAATAGCCGGCGCTTACCCCGGTCACTGGTCAGGCAGCGGCTGTCGGACGTATACTTGCACTTCCTCGCTTTCCGTCTCATTGCCGGCGCGGTCGAAGGCGCGAACTTTGATCAGATGCCGCTCCAGATAGATGCCGCTGCCAGCGTAAATCGCCGCGAATCCATCCTCAAATTCGCGAATGCGGCCGGGGCGAATGTCTTCATCATCCGACTCAAATGCGGGCCAGTTTCTGGTCTCTTCCGACTCTACCGACTCATAGCGAAGTTCAAGCGGCCAGCGCTCGTTGTAGGGGGCAACGGTACGGGTAATGAACCAGGTCCCGTCAATGGCAAACTCGACGCGATCCACCGCCCATTCGTCGTTGACAAGTGCGTTGATGTTGATCTGGTCATCCTCGTTCATCACATAGAGGGCGTCCGGCTTGGGGTCGCTGATCTCAACGGTCGGCGGTGTATTGTCGATGGTGATGGGAGCGTCCCAGGTGCGCACGTTTCCGTCATGATAGCGGACCGTCAGCCGCAGCGTATACTGCCCCTCTTCAAGCCCCTCGGTATTGAACACCTCCAGCCTGCCGTTTTGATGCTGCTGCCCGTGTTCCGGGCCGATCTGCGTCCACTGCGTTGGTGTGTGGCCGCTTCCGAACTCGAGGCGATAGTTGGCGAAATTCCCCCCGCGGGCATTGCCGAGGATCTCGACCTGGCCGCCGATGTAGCCGCCGGGCGGGGGGAAGGTGATGGCGACATCCGGGTCGAAATCGATGAAATCTTCGGGACTCTGGCCCTGGGGCGGCTGCTCGATGCCGCTGCTGCTCACCCAGTCTTCGGCCTCAGGCGGCAGAATGAGGAACACCTTGGTCTCCCGCTCCTCTTCCGGCGTTGAGGCCCTGGCGAGGAGTCCATTCCGCTTGTCGATGTCGAACGGCTGCCAGAGATTGTCGACGACCTTAGGCTCGGTGCCGGCAATGAACAGCTCCACCCTCTGACGCTGGCAGTCCTCTGAAGGCTGCAGGCCGCTCGGTTGACAGACCGTCTCCGCTACGACATTGCGGGGGCGTTCATACCAGCGGTAGGGGAGCCCTCCATGGTAGCGCTCCATCACGCTCTTCCAGATGGGCGCGGCGCCGGACGCGCCGGTTACGTTGTTCATCGACTCGTTGTCGGTATTTCCAATCCAGACGCCGACGGTCAACTGGGGCGTAAACCCGACCGTCCAGGCATCTTTCCAGCCATTGGTCGTACCAGTCTTGGCGCTGACCCTGCGGTCCGGCAGCACGAGATTGTTATTGATGCCGAACATGGGAGAGCGGGCCACGTTGTCGCTCATAATATCGGCGATAATGAACTGGGCGTCGGCGCTGATGATGCGCTCCTGGTCCGGGCTGTCATATCTGCTCAGGACATCCCCTTCGGTGTTGTGGACCTGCAAGATGGCAACGGGGTCCAGGTCGCGGAATCCGCTGCGCCTGGATTCGGGAGGGACTGGTTTGCCAGCCATAACGCCGCCGTTGGCCAGCACGCTGTAGGCGTACGTGTGGTCCAGAAGTGTGACCTCGCCGCCCCCCAGTACCAGGTTAAGGCCATAGTAGTTGAGGCCGCGGTCGAGGCCGTTTATGCCCATCTGGTGGGCTGTACGCAGGGCGTTGGCGACGCCGACCTGGTCCATGACGCGGATGGCGGGGATGTTGAGCGATTGAGCAAGGGCGTCGCGCAGCCCGACAGGTCCGTGATAGAGACGGTCATAGTTTTCGGGGACGTACACAGAGCCGTCGTTCTGCTGAAATGCGGTACGCACGTCCAGGATCATCGAGGCGGCGTTCATACCCTGCAGAAGGCCGGTCAGATAGACGTAGGGCTTGAAACTGGATCCGGGCTGCCGTTCCGAAATAGCGACATTGACCTGCCCGTCGATCTCTTCGTTGTTATAGTCCAATGAACCGACCATCGCCAGAATCTCGCCGGACTCCGGTTTGATGACGACGACAGAGGCGTTGTTTACGTTTCTGCCCTGTTCATTCAGCCTGGCGATATGGTCGCGGGCCACCTGTTCGGCGTACTTCTGCAGGTCGACGTCCAGCGTCGTGTAGACGGTCAGCCCCTCTTTCCAGATACGATAGGGGTCGTCGGCGGTGTTGAATTCGTCTTTGATGCGCTCGAGGGCATATAGAGCGAAGTGCGGGGCGGTGATGATATCGAAGCGCTCGGCGACCGAGCCCCGCAGATCCAACTCCTGGATAAATGCCGCGTCGGCTTCAGCCTGGTCGATATAGCCGGCATCGACCATAACCTGCAAGGTCACACCCTGGCGAATTTTGGCGTCCTCGGGATTATCAATAGGGTTGAGCGCCGGAAACTGGGGAATGGGAGCAAGCATGGCAGCTTCGGCAACGCTGAGGTCGGAGACGCTCTTGCCAAAATAGACCTGACTGGCGGCTTCGATACCGTAGGCCAGATTGCCGTAGAAGTTGTAGTTGAGATACCACTCGAGTATCTTGCCCTTGTCA
>VYDA01000180.1 GCA_009843665.1 Caldilineaceae bacterium SB0675_bin_29
CTCGGATTGTGAAGGTGGACCGGCAGGCGGACGGAAGAATGAATATCCAGGTTGTGGGTACACGTCGATTCCGCATTGAGGCGTTGAACCGCGATCTGCCTTATCTTACGGGACGAGTGCGGCATTTTCCGGTGACCGACGGAGATACGAAACTGGCGGTCGAGCGTGCTCACAGGGTACGTCCCAAGATCACGCGCTATGTCGAGCTTTTGACGAAGGCTACGGGCGTGCAACTGAAATTGGACCGTCTGCCGGAGGATGCTACCAGTCTGGCCTTTCTGACTGCCATCACTTTACAAGTGCGGCCCGAAGACAAGCACCGGATGCTGGCTTTGCAAGGCGTTCCCCAGCTACTGGAGTTGGGCAACTATTATCTGGGGCGGGAGCTACAGCTGCTTGACCATATGATCAACAGTCAGGAAGTGCTACCGGCAATGACCATTGGCCCCACCGGGCAGTTGTTCGCCAATTGAGAAGGTGACCGGCCCGGGTGGCTGCTGACGGCATCCGGGCTGATTTTCCCCGGCCAATCACACTCGAATAGTCCCAAAAGACATACAAATCATAGCCGTCTCATCAGACAGCCGCGAAAGGAAAGAGGTATGGCCACTCATCAGTTCGAGCCGGACCATTATTTCAGTACGATCGGTTCGCATCCGCCTGTGTTGCGTGTGCAGCCGGGCGACAGCGTTGAAACAACGACGGTCGACGCCAGAGGGCAGGACAGCAGCGGTCAACAGGTAACGTCAGGGGGCAACCCGATGACAGGGCCGTTCTATGTGGAGGGGGCGGAACCGGGTGACACGCTGGTGGTGCATTTGGACAAGCTGTTGTGCAACCGCCCTTACGGGTGGACGCGGACGATGGTGGCGCCAAATGTGGTCGATCCGGATCAGGTGCCCAATATGCCGTGGCCGGCGGAGGGGCAGGAGCTGGCCAACTGGCGGGTGGACAATGAGGCAGGCACGGTGACCCTGGTGGAACCGCAGACCAGCCTGGGGGCGCTGACCTTGCCTTTGGCGCCGATGCCGGGCTGCTTTGGGGTGGCGCCGGACCGAGGCGAAGCGATTTCGACTGCTACTTCGGGCCCCTTCGGCGGAAATATGGACTATCGCGGGTTTGTGGAAGGGGTGACCGTCTATCTTCCTGTTTTTGTGCCCGGGGCGCTCTTTCACATCGGCGACGGCCATGCAGTGCAAGGGGATGGGGAGATCGTGGGAACCGGTGTGGAGATCTCTTTTGACGTGGGCTTTACGGTGGATGTGCAGAAGGGGCGGCGCATCTACTGGCCGCGAGGGGAAAACGAGTCGTATATCTTTGCTGCGGGCAACGCGCGTCCGCTGGACCAGGCTACGCAGCATGCGACGACGGAGATGATCCGCTGGCTGGAGAAGGATTTGGGAATCGATGCGGTGGGCGCGCACATTCTGATGGGTCAGACGGTGGAATACGATCTTGGTAACATCTATGATCCGGCGTATACGATGGTCTGCAAGATGCCGAAGGCGGTGTTGCCGTAGGGCGAGGAGAGAGTGAGGAGGAGAGAGTGAGGAGGAGAGAGGAGAGAGTGGGGTCTCGGCCGGCAGAGTCGGACCTACATCAACTTTGCCGGTCGCCACGGTGACCAAGTCGTTCACGCGGCCAACAGGTACGGGCTGATTGCGGACGCGTGCTTTGCACCGGTTGTGTACGCCTGTACGCTAAAATGGCGGCGAGGCCTCCCACATTCTTACAAGTATTGCCCAAGCTAGCCGCAGGACGACGGCGATCACGCTGAAGACGGTCGCGTTCCTGAGTGTGTTGGCCTCCATGCGGTCGCTCATATAGAAGAAGGCCCATACTCCCAGGACGATTAGAGCGATATCTTTGATCATGTGAGATAGCTCCTCAAGGTGAGGGCGGCCTCGGTTGGACGCCGATCGCGACACCTCATTGTATCGATTGACGCGCAGGGACAGAACCGTTTTTCGTACTGAAATCGGGCAGTTTTGCAGTTACAACGGTGAGTTGCCGGTCTTGGTCTTCTTTGGAGAAAATCGAAGGTATAGAGGCCAGAGTCGGAAGCCCTCTGAGAAACCTCCTACATCGGTGAGCGGGCCGAGTTGCCGACAGGATCGACCCCGCAGCCAGCCGTCAAAACTTGATTACCGATCCGCGCTTTGCGCGGCTAATGCTAGACTGAGCGGCGATTTCCGATAGTCTCTGGCAAGAGCCGCAACTCCCTTGCGATCCTACCTGCGCGCTCATAGTCGCTGTCCGTACTTGTGAGACGGCGCGCGCGTTGAAAACTGGTTCTGGCCCTGCGAATTTCGTTCATATCGACGTACCTGTGGGGTGCATCCCAGATTTGGGGTGGGAACGGTTTGAAGGGGAATCAGTGCCAGCGGTGGCTGGAGTTGTTTACCGTCTTTGGGCGAGACGCAGTGCAGGCGCCTGGCCTGGCCGTACGGTGGAGTACGTCAGTTGGGGGGTACGAGGGCAGGCACAAGGCCGGCACCTATGGGGATCTGATAGGCCTGGCGGGACGTGGTCTGGCCAGACATTTTCGATTAGGCACCCGTCACCAATGTCGACACCCGGTCGACTAGGCATGTTGTTGGCCGGGGG
>VYDA01000296.1 GCA_009843665.1 Caldilineaceae bacterium SB0675_bin_29
CTCTCGCCGTACGAACATAGTCCTCCCCCCGCACCTCCAGCATGCTGAATCGCGTATAGCGCATGAAAGTCGCCAAATTGAAAATCGCCAGCGTCCCCGCCGGCAGCGCCAGGTGATACAACAGGTCGAAGAGAGATTCCGGTTTGCCGATGGTGCGCATGCCGCCTGACGGAAACCAGCCCAGTTTCACCGAAAACAAGTACAGGCCGAATATCCCGGCAATGAATGCCGGCATCGATATGCCCACGAACGAAAGGCCCGTGAATGTAAAATCCCAGACCGAGTACTGCCTCAAGCCGATGAAAATCCCGATGGTTACGCCAACCGTGATTCCAATCGCCAGCGCCGTACCCATGAGCAGCAGAGTCCGCCTCAGTCTCACGGCTAGCACTTCAGCTACGTCGTCTCCATTCTTGAATCGAAAACCGAGGTCTCCCTGAACAACCTGCCCGAGCCATTTGACATAGCGCACCGGCAGCGGGTCGTCCAGACCGTAGCGCTCCCGCACAAAATCCAGGTCCTCCTTAGTGATTCCGATTTCTTCGTTCACGAAGAAGTCAACCGGGTCGCCGGGTGCCAGGTTTATCAACAGATATATGATTATGGTGACCAGCAACAGGACCGGAATGTTGATCAGGACCCTGCGCAGAAAGTATTGCATGGATGCGGGAGGAGGAGCTGGAGGGATCCAGGGAGTTGCGAAAAACCGGCACTGGCGGACCGGTGTCCCAGGCCGCCAGCACTGGTACGGTGCTGAACTACTTCATGTTCCAGTCCTGGGAGCGGTCAACGTACGGGCCGCCGCCGGGAGCCGGGAAGTAGTGGAAGTCTTCAACGTCTACGGTCGCGATGCCGTAACGCGTGGAAACCCACCAGTAAGCAAACGTGGCCTCTTCGTTCTGGTACTTGCACAGCGCTGTACGCGCAGCCCTGTACTCGTCGGCGTTCTGTGCCGCATCCATTGCGCCAAACAGGTCAACATAGTTGGGATCATCGATCCCCCACTGGTTGTCTTCTACATACCAGATCGGGCTGTAGGATGCCGGGCCGCCGCCGGCGCCGCGATAAGCGATGTTCCATTCGGCAGCGTTGTCATCCACAACCGTACGCCAGGTCGGCACGTCGAGGAAGGTCGGATTGACGTTGACGCCGACGTCGGCCATGTTGGCCTGCATAACGGTCAGAATGTCCTTCGCCAGCTGCGAAGTGTAATAGGTGGGAATGTCGAGGTTGACACCATCAAGGGTGACACCATCGGCTGCCGCTTCAGCCAGGAGTTCTCGCGCCTTGGCCGGATCGTATTCGTAATAGTTGGCGTCTTCGGGCCAGAAAGTCGGATAGGGGTCCTGGCAGGGAGTTGCCTGTGCCGTCCCGTTGAAGACATCGCTGATGATTGAGGCCCGGTCGATGCCGTACATGAAGGCCTGCCGGATGCGCTTGTCCGACCACGGCTCGTTCAGGTAGTTGTAGTTGAACATGTTTGTCACAAAGGACGGGCCCGAGAAAATCTGGTAATCCGGGTTCCCGGCGAAACGGCTTGCCACGTCCGCGCTCACGTACGTGAAGTCGATGTCGCCGCTCTCCAGCGCCAGGACCGCAGCCGTCTCGTCAACGAAGTAGCGGTTTATCAGCTGGTCCAGTTCAGGCACGCCGTCCCAGTAGTATTCATTGGGCGCCAGCGCCATGAACTGGTCCTTCTCGTAGGAGTCGAACTTGAAGGGGCCCGTGCCAATTGGGCTGGTGAACCACCAGTCTGCGCTGAAAATCTCAGTCGACTCGAAATCGATAGCGTGCTCGGGCAGTGCGTAATAGCCGCGCACCGCGTCGTAGAACCGCGGATTGGGAATGTTGAGCTCGATCTCAAGCGTCAGATCGTCAACAACGCGGATGCCCGCAATCTCGTCAGCCTCACCTTCGTTGTATTCCGTCCAGCCGACGATCTGGTTAGGCTGACTGATGCCAAAATGGGTTACGGCTGCCATCGGAGCAGAGACAAACTCCGCCGTCCATTTCAGGTCCGATGCGGTAAAATCTTCGCCGTCATGCCATTTGACGCCTTCACGCAGATGGAAGGTCCACACGGTGGCGTCATCATTTGGCTCCCAGCTCACCGCCAGCGCAGCCTCGCTGGTATGGTTGGAGAACGTGGAATCCATGATGATGAGCGGCGTAAAAATCTTGACAAACCAGACATTGCCGGCGCCGTTGTTGTAGAGTACGCCCTGCGGGTCGCCGCCCGGCCCGACGTCGAAGCCGCCAATAAGCACCTGCTCGACCTCGGCGTCCTCTTCGGCCATCTCATCGGACGACTCTGCCATGGCCTCCTCAGCGGCAGGCGCGGGAGCCGGAGCGGCGCACGCAACCAGCAGCGCCAGAGACAGTACAATGACAAGACTCAGAAACCTGCTTCTGTACATTTGATCCTCCACAGCTATTGATTTTGGATAGAAGAAATGGGCTCTGCACTTCCTGGAGCAGTGAGATAATCGCACGCCAAGCCACAAGTGTCAAATTCTGGACGTCTGTACATTCGTGCCTGCCCCCTACCCCCATACACGTCGTCCTCCCCGTCCGCCCCTCAACCTCCGGTAGGGGCAGGCCTTGTGC
>VYDA01000327.1 GCA_009843665.1 Caldilineaceae bacterium SB0675_bin_29
TCCGGTGTGGGTGGGCTGGATGTGGGGGGTCACGGACAGGAACATGACGGTGCGGCGGTCGGGGAGCAGGTTGCGCACCTGGTGGATTTCGTCGGCGAGGGCGATGCACAGCTGGCCGGCTTCGAGCACTTCAGTGTGGCCGGCTATCATGAATTCGGCCTTGCCTTCGAGGATGAGGAAGATTTCGTGGCCGAGGTCGTGGCTGTGGAGTCTGTCGACCTGGCCCGGTTCCATGTGATAGAGGCGGGCGCGGATTTCCGGGGTCGTGAGTACGTTCTTGTTGACTTCGCGGTAATCATAGACTTCGAAGGGCATGGGGTTCGCTCCTGTGGTGGGTTGGTTTGGCAAGGGCCGGATCGGAGGGCCGTTCCCGGCGCCGGCGAAGAAGCGGCGGCCGCTATTTGAGTCGTTCTGATTTGCGGCGCTTCTGGTATGATTGTCGTTGAAGGGTATGGGAAATGCAAGCCGGTTGGGCAGGAGTGTTGCCGGCTGTGGCCAGTTCACCCGGTCCAATGCACGCCTATTGCGGTACCAGTGCGGCGTGCGATTCATCTCAGAGGAGGGCAGTATGGGCGTCCGTGTAGGCATCAACACGTGGTCCCGTCACGTGACGGGACTTTTCCCTTATCTTGACCAGGTCATCCATCCTTTTGATTCGCTGTGGTTACCGGATCACGTGCAGTACAACGGGCACAATGTGGCGGAGGGCTGGACGATGGCGGCGTGGGCGCTGGCGCGCTACCCGGACAAGCTGGTGGGCCACGCCGTGCTATGCAACAGTTTTCGCAACCCGGGGCACCTGGCTAAGATGGCGGCGACGGCGCAGGCGTTTTCCGGCGGACGGGTGGTGATCGGGATCGGTGCGGGCTGGAATGAGGAGGAGTATTTGGGCTACGGCTGGCCGTTCCCACGGGCGCGGGTGCGCATCGAGCAGCTGGCGGAGGCGATCCAGATAATGCGGCTGATGTGGACGGATACGCCGGTGAACTTCGCGGGCAAGCATTACCAGCTCGAGAACGCGTATTGCGAGCCGAAGCCGGAAATCGTGCCGCCGGTGATGGTTGGCGGCGGCGGGGAGAGGTACCTGCTGCGGGTGGTGGCGGAGCATGCGGACTGGTGGAACTGGGTGTACTCAGACGTGGAGACGTATGCGCACAAGCAGTCGGTGCTGAAGGAGCATTGTCGCGCGGTGGGGCGGGAGTACGACGAAATACTGCAGATGATGCACGTGAGTGTGCTGATCGCTGAGAATGAGAGTGAGCTGCGACGGCTGCGGGAGGACCCTGACGTGCGGCCTTCGAGCGAGGGCACGATTGAGGGTACGCCGGCACAGGTAACGGATGCGCTGTTGCGGATCGTGGAACAGGGGGCGCAGCGGATTACGGTGAATATTGCAGATGCGCCGCGGGTTGAGGGATCGTATTTGTTTGCGGCGACAGTGCTGCCGCATTTGAGTGGATAGGATGTATTGCGTCGCTGTGAATGGGTTCCGTAACCTGGTAGACAGTCGGGCGGAGCACCAGCATGGTTCTACTGTTGTCCCTGCATTGTAGTCAATGCAGGGACTTTTCTTAGGTCAAGTGTCCTTTCGTTGACGTCCATACCTCTCAACCGATCGCTGAAGCCGGAGTTGGCGGGATTCAAGACCCCTGACTTTGGCGTAGTGAACGATCAGACCCCAGGTCGCGTTCAGGCGCGCTTGGGGCGTCTGCGCCTGCCAGAAGCGTAAATCGTACGATCTGTCCAGGTTTTCCCGTTTGCCCAGCCGTTCAGCAGGTATTCTTCGCATACGCGCGCTTACTGTTTGCTCTGCATTCGCACCGCTCAATTGGTGGCCACGGTGAGTGAGCGGACGCGGTCTTCGTCCCAGACTGCGCCCCAGCCGGGGCCGTCTGGGGGCGCGATGTGGCCGTCTTCGATAAGGGGGGCGTTGAGGAGGCCCCATTCTCCGCCTTCGGTGCGCAGGTCGCGGGGGCCGGATCCGCCAAAGAATTCGAAAAAGTCGGTATTGTCGATGCAGCAGCCGGCGTGGGCATGTCCGAGCCCGTAGAGGCTGCCGGGACCGTGGAGCTCGACGTTTGTGCCGTGCAGTTCGGCGAAACGGGCCAGTTTGAGAACCTGGGTAAGCCCATGGTTGGTGCGTGCGCGCAGGCGGTCGGTGGCGCCGTGGATGAGCCACTGGGCGGTGAGGTCCATGTCGTGCGTGAGGCGCTCGGTGGCCATCACCGGGATGGTGAGCGTGCGGCAAAGCTCCTGGTACTGGTTCATCTTCTGTTCGTGCATGGGCTCTTCAAGCCAGACGTAGTTCAACTCCTCCATCGCCCTCCCCACTTCGATGGCTTCGCGCAGGTTGTATGAGCAGACGGGGTCGTTGAGCAGGTCGTAGTCGTCGCCCACCGCTTTACGAATATCTGTCAGCAGGGGGATGTCTCTCTTGCCGCCCCTGTAGGTGTGCAGTTTGTAGGCGTTGACGCCGAAGGTGCGGCCGCGCTCGACGTGATCGAGATAGCCCTGCGGGGTCAGCTCGTGGTCGGTGAGGTAGACGGGCAGGCGGTCACGCACGCGGCCGATGAGGGCGTGGACGGGGAGGCCGGCGGCT
>VYDA01000713.1 GCA_009843665.1 Caldilineaceae bacterium SB0675_bin_29
TCGAATAGGTACAGTTTCAGCCGGTTGAAGAGTCTGGATAAAGCCTGCGAATGGGAAACTGTCGCTTATGGCCTGATTCAGGTCGACAGACGGTGCTGCATTTGAGTTGCCGGCAGGGGCTAGCTATTGCTGGGCCTGTTTTACTTGGGAGTCCACGTTCAGTGCGCCCTGAGTAAGGCCGTCGATATGCACATAGCGGGCGAATAAGCCTGCGACATGGGCGACGTCTTCAGCAGTAAAGGCGAACCCAGTGCGGTCGGAGACGAATACGCCATAGTCTCCAAAGTCGTCGGTGAACAGTAGGACGACCGGGGCAGGGCTGTCAAACTCGGGCACCAAGGGTGAGAAGCCCACTTCTGAACTCTTGAGCGCCGAGGTTACTTCTGGCCAGACCTGCTTGGAGATTTGGGCTATGTGCGCGCCAATGCGGGCTGTGTGCACGGCAACGCTGAGACCACTACCTCCCACGCTTCGCCAGCCGCCGCAGATTTCGACTTCGCGATGGCAATCGAGCGCCTGCAGCGAAGGAACCGAGAATATCTCCTCCGTACGAATGACCCCAACTGCGATCAGATTGCACTAAGGAGTTGCCGCGCCGGTACCTGCCTCGTTCAATCTGGTTGGACTCACCTCTTGGCAGGATGAAATTCGATCAGCTGACTCTCCTGGATCGTGCGCATGTTCATCTCGTATTGGAGCGGGGAATCAAATTCAAATGCGAGCCGGCCGCGCGACTTGGCCAAGTAGGTGGCGAAGAGCTGGCCGGGGACGCAGTATACGAGCGGCGAGAGCGCTTCAGAAATGGAGCCAGCGACCGGGAGCGTCACGTCGGCTGTGTCGGTAAGCTCCGGATTGCTTTGGTCGGTGACGACGACACCGCATCCCCTCATCGTTTGGGTCGTGTGCCGCAGCTCTCGTATGCGGCTGACGCTGCGGCCCTGTGGCGCGATGAAGACTACCTGAGTTCCTTTTCCGGTGAGGAAGAACTGCTCGTGCGCCCACTCTTCCAGTTCCTGGGAGACGCCGTAAACGCGCGGCAGTTCATAGGTTTTGGCGGCGTAGAACAGGCTGGTGGCAATGCTGGGGCCGGAGCCGAGGAAGGTGTAACTCTCAACGTCTCTGACCTGTTCAGCGTAGGCTTCGGCCGCGGGCGTGCAAATACGCACTGTCTCGGCGATCAAACCAGCCGTGGACCGAAGCTCTCCTCGCAGGTCGTCGGCCTGCTCCTCTGACAGGCGGCCGCGCACGACCCCAGTCTGGAAGGCGATCAGGTAGAGCGTGGTCAGGCTGGCCAGGTAGTTGACCAGGCCGAAGGAGCCGCGGCGGGGCTTTTCGTCATCAACATCGGTGGCCAGGTTGCTGGGCATCCCTATCAGCTCACCTCCAAGTCGCACGCTCTGATCGAGAATCGTGTCGGCCTCCTGTGCCAGCCAGCCTTCAGTGTTGCCGGTAATGGCGACCGTACTGGCGCCGCCGAGGCGCGCGTTGACGAGCGCTTCAACGGAACGGGTGGCCTTGCCGGAGTTGGAGATGCCGAAGACGAGAGAGCCGGGTGGAACGAATTCGGCGGCATAGCGACCGAACTCAAGTGCTTCAAGCGCTTCGGCAGGAACGCCTGCATAACGGGCAAAGGCGTAGCGGGCGGCCAGACCCGCAAAGTAGGAGTCACCGCAACCTGTGATGTAGAAATGTGATCTCTCCGCGAGGAAGGCGGGGTCCAGTGCTTCGAGCTGCGGTTGTACCGAATCCATCACCGCCGGGATGGCTGGACCCTGATTGCTGATCTCATTCAGCATGTCATCGATAGTAACGGGTATCGGCTCGCCAAATTCGGCTTGACGAATCGGCCGCGCAACGATTTCATCTCTTTCCATTTCTACCTCTTGCCTAATGAGAGATTCAAAGGGGAGTTTTACAATGGCCGCGTTCGTCTTCAGGCCCCGCTCTACAAGACCAGCAGTACCTGGCCGTCTTCGACCAACACCTCGTAGGTTCGCAGTTTGAGGTCGTATCCGAATGCTTTGCCGCTGCGAACGTCGTACTCCATGCCGTGTCCTGGGCAAACCAGGACTTCACCATCGTGGGCCCAACGCGTTTCCCAGCAGGTGTCAGCGTTACAGATTACTGTGCCCTGCAGCCTGCCCCGGCTCAAGGGAGCGGACTGATGGGGGCAACGACCAAACAGTGCATAGAAGCTGCCGCCAATGTTGAAGACCGCGATCAGTGCCCGTCCTACCTGGACCTCCATTCGCGTACCGGGAGGAAAGTCGTCCACCGCGGCAATGGCAACCTTTCGTTGCGCCCGGCTCCTGCGGGCGGTTCGCTCGTCTGGCGTCATTTTCTCGGGTCCAACCCAAAAAACCGGAGTGCGTTCTCTCCCAGGACTTTGCGGCGGAGAGTCGCGTTCATGTCGTAGCGCATGAACCCCGCGATCAGGTCGCGTTCCAGGTGGGGCCAGTCAGATGCCCACATGGTCGTATCTTGGCCCTGGTACAGTTCGATAAGCTTGGCCAGATCCCCGCGGCGGGGTAGCGCCTCCAGTTCGTGCGTGCCGATGTACCACTCGCGAATGTATTCGCTGGGCTTCTTCTCCAGGG
>VYDA01000709.1 GCA_009843665.1 Caldilineaceae bacterium SB0675_bin_29
CGAAAGCAGTGGGCAGCGGACGCGGCGCGGCCTCGAAAACGATAACGATGAACGCGGCGACAGCCAGCAGTATGCCCAGAGACGCCACCAGCATGATGAGAGGTGAACGCGCCCGCTCGCGCATATACATGTACAGGCCCCGGTAGAGGGCAAGGCCGACGCATCCGGCCAACAGGCATGACACGCCCCAGCTGAGGTAAAGGCCCGCGCCGGGAGAACCGGAGGTGAGATAGCCGCACCATGCACCGAGGGCAATGGCGGGCAGGCCGGCGATGGCAATGAACAACCCCAGTCGCACATCGGGGAACACCGATTGGATGACGCGGTGCGAAAGCGCGTCGGCGGCCACCGCCACCGCAGCGCCTATAGCGGGACTCAAAGTGAGATGGAGAATTGCGGGATAGGAGAGAACGACGCCGGTGTAACCGACGCTTGCTACGGCCACTAAGCCAGCGAGAAACCCTATGGTCTTCGGGCTGAAGCGCCGGCGGAGTCTGGGATACAACACCGTATGCAGCGTCCAGCCTACGACTCCGGCGACGATGGCGGCGAATACGGCGTTGACGTATATGCTGTTGACGTCGGCGCGGCTGCCCAGTGCAGTGGAGGTGCGAAGATAAAAGACCCCATAGGCTCCCAGGGCGGCCGCCGCGCCGTAGTAGAGGTCGAAGAACCAGACGGTGCTGTACACCAGTGTAAAGCCTACGGCGAGCAGCGCGTACACTGCGCCGACCGCGATGCCGTTGAAAGCGAACTGAAGGGCCTGGGGAGGCGACTGGCCGATTTTCCAGGCCAGGTACGCAACCACTGCTGCGGCCAGGACAACGGCCAACACGCGGGTGCCGGGGACGTTGAACAGCGCAGGGAACCCGCGTGCAGTTTCGCGCTGACTGGACAAGATTGTATCCTCAGAAGCCACTAACAGTTATGAACGCGGGCATATTATCATAAAGGGGCCGGTCGCCATAAACGACCGGCCCCTGTGCATGGCCTTCCAGTTACTCCCGTCATTCAAACTATTCCCGTCATTCCGGACCCCGTATCGAGTACGGGGCAGGCTTTGATCCGGAATCCAGGAACGCCTTGATGCCGCCGCCGTTCCTTAACGCCAGTATCTTCTGGATTCCGGCTTGCGCCGGAATGACGAGAAACGTCAAAACACCCTACGGAGTGGGCGCCTGGCCCAGCGAAACGTAACCGAGGTTATCGTTGGTGCGCTCGGCTACGGGCAGGATCTGGACGACCGCGTTGCCCAGCCCGACCACTTCACCGTACTCGTCGAAGGTGTAGTCGTCGCCGATGGCTCCGCTGAAGGTGATGCCGTACATGCAATCCCGGAATCCGTCGGTGTCCTGATCGTCGCCGGTTTGGGCGAGACAGGCGGCGGCCAGGTACACGTCGTCGTATGCCGAAGCCTGGAACCAGGGCTGGGTGGCGACGTGCCCGAAGTGCGCCTCAAAGTCCTTGAGGAACTGCTCACCCCGGTTGGTGAGGCCCAGGGGAATGATGGCTTTCATTCCGGTGGCAGCCTCGCCGGCGATGCTCAGCGCCTCAGGGCCGGTGTTCACCGATTCGGTGTAGATAGGCCCTTCGAATCCGAGTTCGCGCAACTGCTTGACGATGGCTCCGCCAGAGAACTCACCCTGTGAAGCGAGGTACACCGCGTCGGGTTCCGCGTTGATCAGCTTGGTGAGCTGAGTGCGGAAATCGGTGATGTCGCTGGCGTAGCTCTCGGACGCAACCACGTGGCCGCCCAGTTCCTCGAAGCGGGCCACCGTGGTGCGGCGCGCGCCCTCGGCATAGTCCGTGGCCTCGGTGATGGTCGCCAGGTCGTGGTGCCCGTCAACGTGGATGGTGTTGCCGGTGTCTATGCCCAGTTGGGCGTCGTTGATGGCGGTGCGGAAGATGTAGTCGCCCGCGCCCATGATGTCGGGGCTGGTGGCGGAGGCGGAGAGCAGGATGACACCCTCGGCCTCAGCGAGGGGAGCCGCGCCCAGCATCGCGCCGCTACAGGTGGTGCCGAGGATGATTTTCACACCGTCAACGTCAGTCAACTTGTTGTAGGCGGTGATGGCGTCCTGGGCGTTGCACTTGGAGTCTTCGGCGATCAGTTCCAGCATACGGCCGTTGATGCCCCCGGCGGCGTTGATTTCTTCCACCGCCATCTGCTTGGCCTGGACAATCGGGTTGCCGTAGGACTCGCCCACGCCGGTGAGCGCGTCCATCGCGCCGATGCGGAAAGGCTCGTCGGACGCGGGCATGGCGGCTATGGGAGCCACGCCTATGGCAGCATCGCTGCCGGCCTGGCCCAGGATACGGTAGCCCTGGTTGTCGTCGGTGCGCTCGTCCAGGGGCAGCACCACCACGACCGCGTTGGAGAGGCCCACAACCTCGCCTCTGTCGTCAAAGCTGTAGCCTTCTCCAATGGCGCCGCTCCAGGTGATACCGTACATGCAGTCCCGGAATCCGTCGGCGTCCTGGTCGTCGTTCGTCTGCTTCAGGCACTCGGCGGCGATGTACACGTCGTCGTAGGCGGAGCCCAGATACCAGGGCAGGGTGATGGAGTCGTAGCGCGTGCGGAAGTTTTCCAGCACTTC
>VYDA01000078.1:0-1458 GCA_009843665.1 Caldilineaceae bacterium SB0675_bin_29
ATGGTGTCGAACAGGGCGACGCCTTCGTCATCCGTCACCTGGGTTCCCCGGAGGAATGTCTGACCGGACGTATCCTGTCCACTGGGCTGACCGGGATACCCTGAGTAGGCCCCTGAGGCATCAACGTGCCACAGGTCCACCAGAGCGTCCTTCAAGGGTTTGCAGCCGCCGTTTACCCGCATGACGCGGACGCCCATCCGCAGCGGCGCCCCGACACGGTCCTCCACGATGTTCTGTCGTATCTGGTTCGCATCGAAGTAGAATGGTCCCTCGGTCGCCTGAGGTGTCAGTACGCAGACGGGGATGTCATCTATTGGTACGGGTGACGAGGAAGATCGCGCCACAGTGGAAGGCGGTGTCGGAGGCTGGCTTCTCGGCGCGTCCGAACTGCGGATGCCGCAGGCCGTCAATATGCCGATCCCGAGCAGGCCAATTCTCCGTAACATTTCTCTTCTCTTCAGGTCCACTCCACACACCTTCGTTCTGCGGCTCGATTCAACAGAAGGGTTTCACCCCCGTAGTATGGTGTAAGAGTATGTCATCCTGTCGTTGTGGGCCAGTCCACAACGAATTCTTGAGTTCGTTAAAGTACATGGAACCCGGCGAGAGGAAGTCAAGAAGGTGACCAGGACAGACGAATCTAAGCTGAGTCTGGACCATATATTGTCCATCCGGCCTCCGGTCGCCGGACGGCGCCTGGATTGCCTTCGTCTCTTCCTCGGGAGACACCGCTGATCTTTGATGATGAAGCGGCGCTATAAGACGACCGAATACAAGGTGTACCCCGACGGTGGCTTCTATGTTGATATGCTGCCCAACGTTCGATAGATGCCGTCTGACGCTGCCTACTTCCCCGACCGCTACCTGCGAAGCTAGCCTCGGGAGTCATTCATCCACGGCTTGGGCGGCGGGCAGGAAATCGGCGTCGGCGAAATTGGCAAAGCGATCGGGTAGGAACTGGTCCATGTCGGACACTACCTGTGTGGAGCCTCGGCAGATATAGTCGGCGATGATGCGTCCGGTGATGGGCCCCAAATGGATGCCCTTGGTCGTGTGGCCGGTAGCCAGGAGGATGCCTTTCCGGCCGGAGACTGGGCCTATGATGGGCCTGCCGTCGGGGCTCAGGGGGCGCGAGCCTGTAAGCTGCTGGACCAACTCGGCGCGCTCCAGGTCGGGGAAGACATCTATGGCGCGCTGGAGGAGTTCCAGGCGGGCAGTTGTGGTGGGTCGGTGGTCAAACTCCTCGCCCCAGAAGATTTCTTTCTCGTCATAGTCCCGACCGCCAGTGCTGCCGACGCTGGTGAAACCATCCAGGCGACTGATCATGTGCCCCCGTTTGGGAGAACTGATCAACACCGGAAGAGGTTCGCCGGGATATTTGAGCAGAAGGCGCTCTCCTTTCAACGGTCGGACAGGAATGGCAAAGTCCAGCCAGGGAGTGAAGCCCCGGCTCCATGT
>VYDA01000078.1:1468-2589 GCA_009843665.1 Caldilineaceae bacterium SB0675_bin_29
TATGGCACCGCTTTTTACAAGGCCGGTTACCTCCCGGTAAAGAATATCGGCGCCCTTGAGTTCGGAACCCTGGGCAAGCGCCAGGTTGAGGCGGTAGCTGTCTAACTGGGCGGACTCGTCCTCATACACAGCGCCGACTACGGTAGGGGAAAGCCGGGGTTCGATGGAGTGGACTTCCCGGGCGTCTATCCAACGCATCTTGACATGAGGTTGCTGCCAGACCATGGATCTCTTGATCAGAGCGGCCTCTTCGTCGTCCAGGGCCAGCCGGAGAGAAGGATGACGCTGGTAGAGCAGGTCCATCCCAGTGGCGGATTCCAGTTCCGGGACGATCCGTCGAAATTCGGAGTAAGAGGCGCGGGCCATTTGAAAGGACGCACCGGGTGAGAACTCGGCGCCCAGCAGGCTGAGCGAACCTGTTGCATGGGCAGAGGCCCCGCTGCCGATGGCTTCACGCTCCAGCAGGATCACGTTTACGCCTTCCCGGGCCAGGTAGTAGGCTACTGAGCAGCCGACCACGCCGGCGCCGATTACAACTACGTCGGCATTGTTGGGTAAACTCCCAGCTTGGACCACTTAAACCACTCCCTTCAGTCCAGTCGTAGCGAGGTCACCAGCCCAGCAGTCGCTGCGCAAGAGAGAATACCATCAGAGGACGGTATGCTTGTTCCCGACCCAATCAGTGCCTCTGCTACCCATACATGATTCATGCCCTAATCCGAATTCAGGGCTTCGGAACAAAAGCGGGCATTTTGTTTCATTCAGAAAATGGCTTCTCAGCAGTTGTCCACTTACCGATCAATCAATAAAGGGTTCGAGTTCGCTTAGGTGGGCGTATTTTCTCCGAAGACAGAACCGTCTTCGAATTGTGACTTGGAAGTTTGTAGGGCTGATATGGACGTTAGGCAGTACCACATTCCTGATGTGGCTCGGCAGCCTGAGGCTACCGAAGCCTGGACCTCAGAAGTTCTAGCCTCAGAGCTTACGAGCGATACTACGCAATTGGTTGGCGTCCTGCACCTCGATGAAATTCCGAAACCATCAGATGGCATTACCAAGCCTGCAAACCTGAATGTCAGCTTGTCCGTGCTTCGAGAAGCGCCAACAAGGCTTTAGTAGTC
>VYDA01000729.1 GCA_009843665.1 Caldilineaceae bacterium SB0675_bin_29
TATCAGTTCACACTCGCTTCCATCTGTCGTGTAGGAATCAGCTTCCCCGCCATCTGCCCCTTCCCCGCAGGAGCCCACGGCACAATTATACACACCCCCACAAAGTAGCGCAGCAGCCCCAACCCGCCTATACTTCAGTGTTAACTGACCACTGACCACTGACCACTGACCACTGACCACTGCCGTCCCAATGCTCGGAACTATAATCCCCGCCCGCCGGTTCGCCATCGCCATGGTGCGCCGCATGTTGCAGGCCGACCTGCCCGCCGCCGTCCGCTCGGATGAGGACGTCGAGGCCGAGGTATGGCGCAACTACAACTGGAACTTCTCCGTCAACGTCATCGACGGCGCCTTCTTCCTCCTGGCCCAGAGCCTCATGTCGGCCACTACCATCCTCCCCTTCTTCGTCACCCGGCTCACTGACAACCCCTTCTACATCGGCCTCCTGGCCGTAATCGCCAACGGCGGCTGGTTCTTCCCCCAACTCCTCAGCGCGGGCCCCATCGAACGCACCGACCGCAAAAAGCCCTGGCTGATCAACCTCGGATTCTTCCTCGAACGCATGCCCCTCGTCCTCCTCACCGCAACAACCCTGCTCGCCGTCAGTTCGCCCTCCTGGGCCCTTGCCCTCTTCCTCCTCGCATTCGCCACCTACAATTTCGGCGCCGGCATCATCGCCCCCGCCTGGCAGGACCTCCTCGCCGTCTGCTTTCCCGCCACCCGCCGCGGCCGCCTCATGGGCGTAACCATGTTTGTCGGCGGCATCGCCGGCGCGCTCGGTGCCATCGGCAGCAGCCGCATCCTGGAGACACTGCCCTTTCCCCGCAACTTCCTCATCCTCTTCGGGCTCGCTACCATCCTCATGTTCGCCGGCTGGGCCGTCCTCGCCCTCACTCGCGAACCCGTGCGTCAGGTCCCGCGTACCGCCGAAAGCCGCCTCCGCATCTGGACCAGGCTCGGCCGCATCCTGCGCCGCGATCGTAACTTCCGCCGCTTCCTCACCGCCCGCGGCCTGCTCGCCGTCGGCGGCATGGGCATGGCCTTCGTCACAGCCGCCGCCATCAGCAAATGGGATGTTTCCGGCGGCACCGTCGGCAGCTACACCGTCGCCCTCCTTGTCGGCCAGTCCGCCAGCAATCTCCTCTTCGGCCTCCTCGCCGACCGTAAAGGACACAAAGTTGCGCTCGTGCTCGGCGGGCTCGCCGCCGCCTCGGGCTATGTGATCGCCGGACTGGCCGCCTTGCCGCTTCTCTACTATCTCGTCTTCGTCCTCCTCGGCGTCTACTTCAGCTCCACCTTCGTCTCCGGCCTCATGATCGTGCTCGAATTCACCGGGCCTGAGCAGCGCCCCACCTACGTCGGCATCACCAATTCCATCATCGGCACCATCAACGTCGTCATCCCCCTCCTTGGCGGCTGGCTCGCTACTATAAGCTACGGCTACCTCTTCGCCCTCAGCGCCGCCGCCGGCCTGCTCGGCGTCCTCCTCATGGCCTTCTGGGTCGCCGACCCCCGCCATATCGCCGAAAACACCTGACTTGCGCCCCGTGCCCGTTCGTGGTAGAAATTCAAAAAAGCGCCTACCCTACGGAGACAAAAAATGACACAGGGCCAATACTGTTCCCAACTCTCACTAACCTCCGGCGAACAAATCTACGGCACCGCCGGCAACGCCACCGATGTCTGGTTTGTGCTTGAATACCCCGCCGTCTGGGGCGCCAAGGCCATGGAAGAGAGCAAGCTGGACGACGCGCTCAAAGCACACTTGGCACAGGCCGTCGCCGACACCCCAGGCGCCCGCCTCCAGCTCATCAAACGCGGCGAATCCCGCAACGGCTCCGCCACCAGCTTCTTCATCGGCCTCTCCCAGGAGGACGTGGCCGCACTCTATCGCTTCGAGTTGCAGGACTTCACCGACCTCGCCGCCATGGACCTGCCCGCCATGGTGACCGAAATGCGCACCGACGCCGCGCGCTACGCCGCCCACAAGCACGACGAGCCCCTCTTCCTCGTCTGCACCAACGGCAGCCGCGACCGCTGCTGCGCCACACTCGGCGTCCCCGTCTATCTCACCATGGCCGCCTACGCCGGCGACCAGGTCTGGCAGACCACCCACACCGGCGGCCACCGCTTCGCCGCCACCATGATCGTCCTGCCGCACGGCCTCTACTACGGCCGCCTCAGCGCCGAAGACGCCCTGCCCATCGTCGACACCTACAACGCCGGCGACGTCTACGCCCTCGACCACTACCGCGGCCGCTCCTGCTATAAGGCCCCAGTCCAGGCCGCCGAATACTACCTGCGCGCCGAAACGCACCGGCAATCGCTCGACGCCTTCTCCCTCCTCGACGCCGATCAGCAGGACGACGTTTGGACCTGTCGCTTCCGCTCCAATGGCGACGACGTCGTCCACGAGCTCTCCGTCCTCGCCGAAGAGTCGGAGTTCGCCAACCCGTTGAGTTGCCGCGCATCGGCCTCCATCGAGCGCGTCCCCCAATTCCGCCTGCTCTCCCACTCCGTCAACTCCCCCACCCCCGCCTGACCTCCGTCACTGCCGCAACATCAGACGACAGGGGTCACTAAGAAC
>VYDA01000439.1 GCA_009843665.1 Caldilineaceae bacterium SB0675_bin_29
CGAGGCAACTCCCATACATACCCAACGTTCACCGCTATGACCATCGCAAGCCCACTACAGAAATACTCACGGTACATTCCCCCAGACAGACCGCATACAGCACACACAGAACATGGCTTAGCAGTTACCCGAAAACCAAAAACTAGAAACTGAAAACTAGAAACTGTAAGTTGCCCTTTGGATGCAGGATTGCTTTCCCGCTAACAACCCCTATGGTAGAATCTCTGGAAGTTCATCCGTTCGAAAGCGACTTCCTGTCAGACTCGCTTCGGCCCAAGGGCCAGCGGGTAGAACACGCGCGGCAGTTCGTCTGACTAGTATCGGCTCAGGATTCTCCCAATGGGTAACGACGTTGAACAGACTGCACTGACCAGACTCAGTCTGGGAAAACAGATCTCCTCCCGCCAGAAGCTGCATCTGACCGGCTGCGCCGTCCTCCTCATCGCCGCTGCGATTTTCACAGTGGGCTCCGGCCTCGGCTTCATGATCGGCCGGTTGAGCAGCGACGGCGAGACCGCCGGCTCAACCGTGATCGCAGCCGAGACCGACCGCGCCCTCGCCCCCGACGACCTGGACATCTTCTGGGAAGCGATGGAGCTGGTCGAAGAGGACTTCTACGGAGAACTGCCGTCGCCCAATGAGCGCACTTACGGCGCCATTCGCGGTGTTCTGGATACACTCGACGACAGAAATACCGGCTTCCTGGCCCCGGAAGAAGCCACCAGCTTCATGGAGAGTATTGAGGGCAGCTTCGAGGGCATCGGCGCCCTCGTTGAATGGGCCGAAGATGAAGGCGCCGTCCGCATCATCGAACCGTTTAAGGATCAACCTGCCTGGAATGCCGGTATCCGCCGCGGTGACCTGATCATCGCCATCAACGGCCAGGACGTGGCCGAACTGAATGGCCTGAACGAAGCGATCAACCGGATCAAGGGACCGAAGGGCACCGAAGTCCACCTGACCGTCCAACGCGAAGGGCTTGACGACCCCCTGGAGGTTCCCGTCACCCGTGCCCTGATCGATGTCCCGGTCGTCAAGAGTGAACGCTACGGAGACAATGATGAATTCGCCTACGTCGCCCTCCAGCGGTTTTCAGTCGATGCCGGCCAGAAGCTGCGCGACGAACTTGAGGGCCTCCTGACCGACAACACCCAGGGCCTGGTCTTCGACCTGCGCGGAAACCCCGGTGGGCTCCTCCGCGAGGCCATCAGAGTGACCAGCGTATTCCTCGAAGACGAGCGCGTGCTCATCGAACGCTTCAGCGACGGCACCGAAGAGATCTATAACACCGAGGGCAGCGCACTCGTCCCCGATGACCTGCCCATGATCGTCCTCGTCAACAAAGGCAGCGCCAGCGCCAGTGAAATCGTCGCCGGCGCCCTCCAGGACGTCGGGCGAGCCCGTCTGCTCGGCGTGACGACCTTCGGCAAAGGCAGCGTCCAACTGCCCCATACGCTCAGCGACGAAAGCCTTCTCCGCGTGACGATCGCCCTCTGGTACACGCCTGCCGACCGCTCCATCGACGCCACCGGCCTGGAACCCGACATCGTCGTCGAACAAACCAACGAGCAGGTCGAAAACGAGGAAGACCCGCAACTCGATCGCGCCCTCGAGTTACTCAGAACCGGGGAGTAACGACACGCTCCCACTGACCACGAATACAGACATTGGCTAAGAAAAAGCAGCAGACGAAGACGGCGCCGACCGGGCCGCGTACCGTCGCCACAAATCGTAAAGCCCGTCACGACTACTTCATCGAGGAATCCTTCGAAGCCGGTATCGCTCTTACCGGTACCGAAATCAAATCGGTGCGCGCCGGCTCAGTGAACCTGCGTGAAGGTTTCGTTCTCGTCCGCAACGGCGAGGCCTGGCTCATGGGCGTCCACATCGCCCAGTACAGGCACGGCAATCGCTCCAACCACGAGGAGACGCGCTCCCGCAAACTCCTGCTCCATCGACGCCAGATCGATCACCTGCACGCACGCGCTACCCAGCGCAACTGGACGATCGTCCCCCTGCGCATGTACATCAACGACGCCGGCCTCGCCAAAGTCCAGATCGCCCTCGTACGCGGCAAGCGGCAGTACGACAAACGCCAGTCCATCGCCCGGCGCGACGCCGAACGCGACGTCAATCGCGCCTTGAAACAGCGTTACACCGGCGGCAACGGCCGGGCCTAGCCGGTCACTTAACAGTTGCGCAGCATTCGGCCTGCACCACCACGCTCTCGGCCGCCGGCAATCCAGTCGCCCCAACCACAATGAACGCCGACCCGCCTCCGCCCGCCGACCAGCTGGACCAGGCGCTGGCTTCCATCCTGGCCGCCCGCAAATACCGCGCCGTCCATCCCGGCCTGGTACGCGACATCGCCGCCGCCGAACTCGCCAAGGGCCGTTCCATCAAAGAGGCCGTCAAGGCGGCCAAGAACCAGCTCCATCAGAGCGCCGCCGCCTACATCCGCCGCAACCTCGACTACGACGACGCCCTCCGCCAACTGCAAACGACCGTCACCGCCGCCAAACGCAGACCCGGTAGCGACCCAAGTTCCGACCCAGCAGTGCGTACCCTCCTGCGCCGCCTCATGAC
>VYDA01000194.1:0-902 GCA_009843665.1 Caldilineaceae bacterium SB0675_bin_29
GGGGCGGGGAGAGTCATTGGCGCCCCTTGGCGTGTTCTTTTCTCCCCTGGGCGGCGCGTAGCCCCGGTGGCGCTGACTCTTGCCTGATACGGAACCTGCGGGCCCATCAAGTTGTCCACACATGAGGGCTGGGGATTTGGGTGGGACGGGAGGTCTTTGGGAGGGGCGGTAGAGGGGCATTGTGCGACCAATATTGTGCGCCAGTTATGTTATGTTTTGCGTGTGGAAAGGGAGGCCGTTGTGGTTACACAAGCTCACGCCCAGCCAAACTCAGGAGAATCCTCGCCGCGGGGGAGGCCGCCGCGGGGGAGGCCGCCGCTGGAGAGCGGCGACCGGCTCAGCCGCGCCGAGTTCCATCGCCGCTATTCTTTGTACCCGGAGATCAAGAAGGCAGAGCTCGTCGAATGAGTCGTGATTGTTGGTTCCCGGGTTTGCGCCCTGCACAGCGAATTTCACGCAGATTTCAGTACCCTCCTTGGGTTTTACCGCGCTCATACCTCTGGTTTGCGCGTGGCAAACAATCAGTCGGTCATGCTGGATGATCAGAATGAGGTCCAACCTGATCTTTGTGTGCGATTTGAAGTGCCCAGTATGGGTAGAGTTGAAAAAACTGAAGAGGGATTTTATGTTGGACCGCCTGAATTCGTCGTGGAGGTGGCGTCAAGCAGCGTCGCTTACGACCTGCACAGTAAATTGGAGCTATACAGGCGTAGTGGTGTTGGAGAGTATTTCGTAATTCTGGCGTATGAGCGTGAAGTACGTCTCTTCCGGCTGGCGGACGACGCGTACGAACTTACCAGACCGGACGAGGACGGCGTGTTGCGAAGCCAGGTATTGCCGGGATTCTGGTTCCGGGCGGACTGGTTTTGGGAGGGTAGGGTGGCGGACCTGATTGAACTGGT
>VYDA01000194.1:919-2583 GCA_009843665.1 Caldilineaceae bacterium SB0675_bin_29
GGGCATTGCTTCGCCGGAACACAGGGAATCTGTTGGGAGGCTGACAGAAGGATAGTTGCTGTCCCGGCTAGGCAGATGGCGGCCGGCAAGGATCAGTCCCTCTTGCTACGTGCCGTGGGGGCGGACATTTTCTCCCAGGGCGCAGGCATCTCACCAACAGGCACTTCAATCAGGACCGGTGCGCTGGCGGCGAAAGCACCAACCAGAGCTTGGCGAAGTTCGGCAGGGGAATTCACGCGAAGACCATGTGCGCCGAATGACTCGGCAAAGGTGACGAAATCGGGATTGTGCAGCTCGCTGGCGATGACGCGGCCGCCGTAGTTCTGCTTTTGCATGCGGAGCACGTTACCGTAGGCGGAGTCATTGAATACGACCGTGACAGTGTTAATGCCGTGTTGGACGGCCGTCGCCATCTCGGTAGCGGCAAAGAGGAATCCGCCGTCGCCGGTGACACAGAGAACCGGGCGGTCGGGCGCGGCGACTTTGGCGCCGAGCGCAGCAGGGAAACTCCAGCCTAAGGTAACCTGATAGTTGGAAGTCAGATAGGTACGCGGACGGTAGACCGGCATGGTTTCTCGGCTAACGTAGCCGACCTGAGTAATGTCCTCGACGTAGATACCGTCGTCCGGCAGGGCCTCGCGGATGGCGCGCACGAACCCCATTTGCGGCTGAACCGACTCGTAAACTGCGTCCATTTCATCCTGCAAGGCCAGCATTTCGGCGCGGCGGGAGGGGCGGTCGCGGTTATGCGCGGCCAGCGCGGGCAGCAGGGCTTGCAGGGCGTCGCGGCTGTCGGCAATCAGTGACACGTCCGCCGGGCCGAAGCGACTGTGCTCCTCCGGGTCGATGTCTACGCGAATGATGCGGAGGCGGTCCGGTTTTCCCCAACGCATCATTGGTGTAGAGATCCGAGAGCCGACTGAGATGGCCACATCGGCCTGTTCCCAGAGACGCCGGCCGGGTCCATAGGAGTGGCTGAACGGTTGGCGGCTGGTCAGGATGCCACGGCCGGATGCGCTGGCCAATACAGGCGCCTGCAGGGCTTCGGCCAGCTTCTGAACCTCATCGCCAGCGTCAATTGCGCCACCGCCAATAAGTATGAGGGGACTGCGGGCCTTTCCCAGCAGGCGGCCCGCCCTTTCGACGGCGTCGTCGTCTACCGCCGGTCGGGACAGGGACAGAGGTTCATGCCCGTCTTTGAATTCGGCCTTGCGGGAGAAGACGTTTAGTGGAACTTCCAGCCCAGCGGGTCGGGGCCGATCCGAGTGCATGGCACCAAGTGCTTCAGAGACGAGGCGGGGCACGTCAGCTGGAGAATCGACGCGGCGGGCCCACTTGGTGAGGGAGCGCAGGATGCCGAGCTGGTCGGGGATTTCGTGGAGCATGCCGTAGCCGCGGCCGATGTGGTCGCTGTGGAGCTGGCCTGTCAGGCAGAGGACAGGGGCATTGGTGGCGTAGGCGGTGGAAAGCGCGGCAGTGGCGTTGAGGAAGCCGGGCCCAGGGACGACAGCGAAGACGCCAGTCTTGCCAGAGGCAAGCGCGTAACCGAGGGCCATGTAGGCGGCGCCCTGCTCGTGGCGCGTGTGGATCACGCGCATGCGGTCGCGGGCGTCGTGGACGGCGGTGTAGAAGTAGTCGTTCTGTACGCCGGGGAGGCCGAAGAT
>VYDA01000191.1 GCA_009843665.1 Caldilineaceae bacterium SB0675_bin_29
CCCACGTACTCTTGCCGAGTGAAGAAAGGGAACACTGGAATCAGATCCGCGAGATCGTTGTCTCACTGTGGCAGAGCGACGTAAATCGAGACCGACGTCCAGACGTGTTGGACGAGGTGCGCGAGGGGCTTTATTTCTTTGATACCACACTGTTTGATCTGTTGCCGGAGATCTACAGCGAGTTGGATCACGCGCTTGAAAGGGAATTTCCAGACAGTATTTTCGTTGAAAACGACGGGGAGTGTTCTGGCCGACTGCCCACTTTTCTGCGCTACGGTTCGTGGATCGGAGGAGACAGAGACGGCAATCCATTCGTAACTCAGGATGTCACCGAAGACGCCTTGCGTCAGCAGAAAGAGCAGGCACTCGAGCTCTATCGCCGAACTGTGGTCGGCATGTATGGACATCTCAGCGTGGCCAATACACGCGGCGCCTTTTCGCAAGCGTTTCTCGACAGTTTGGCCGGGGACCTAGAGAGTGCACCGCCTAGCGACAAAGCTCGCCTGGAGCGCTTTGCGCTGGAACCCTACCGCCAGAAGATGATCCTGATCTACCGGAGGTTGGGCGCGACCTTGGCGCAAAACAGGGAAGCGTGGCAGACGCAGCGACCGGACCCTTGGGCGTACTCCAATGCCGACGAATTCATCGCCGACCTGGAGCTTATCCAAGAAAGTTTGCGCCAGAACAAGGGAGACCGGCTGGCCGAGGGGCGCTTCGCCCGTCTGGTACAGCAAGCACGTATTTTTGGCTTCCATCTGGCTTCAATGGACATTCGGCAGCACTCAGACCGCCACCTCGAGGCGGTCGCCGAACTGGTGAACCGCTACTGCAGGGCACAAGATCCTGAATTCGATTATCTGGCTCTTTCGGAAGAGGAGCGGACGCGGCTCCTGGTCGAAGAAATCGAGAGTCCGCGTCCGCTAACGGCTCGACTGCTTTACAGCAGCGAGACCAACGAGACAGTCGCCCTTTTCCGGCTCATGCGTCAGGCCCATGAGCGGATCGCGCCGCAGGCCATAGGCGCTTACATCATCAGCATGACCACTTCCGTCAGCCATGTATTGGAGGTCCTACTGCTGGCTAAGGACGCGGGCCTCTTTGGCCGGATCGATATCGCGCCGCTTTTTGAAACGATTGACGACCTGGTCCGGGCGCCGAATGTCATGAGAGCGTTATTCGAGTCTCCGATCTACCGTAAACACCTGGCGCAACGGGATAACTGCCAGGAGATCATGATTGGCTACAGCGACTCCAACAAGGACGGCGGCTATTTGCGCTCCAGCTGGTCGCTGTACCAGGCCCAAGAAAGACTTGCCCAGATTTGCAGCGCCTGCGATGTCAAACTGACCCTCTTCCATGGGCGCGGCGGCTCGATCGGTCGCGGCGGCGGGCCGGCCAATCGCGCCATACTTGCGCAGCCGCTGGGATCGGTCCAAGGGCGGATCAAGCTGACCGAACAGGGGGAAGTGATCAGCGCCCGCTACAGCAACCGTGCCATTGCCAAGCGCCACCTTGAGCAGCTGGTCAACGCCGTACTGATTGCAAGTTGTGGATCTCATCATCACGTCCTGAGTGACGATTCGGGGAGCGAGAACTCCTTGCACTCCGTCAGTGAGGACTGGGTGAGGATCCTGGAGGCGACCAGCGAACTCTCTGAGCGGAAGTACCGTGCACTTGTAGAGAAACCTGCTTTCCTGAGCTACTTCCACGAGGCGACGCCGATCGAACAGCTGGCGCAGATGAACATCGGTTCGCGGCCGGCAAAGCGCCGCCAGACATCGGACATCTCAGACCTGCGCGCGATTCCGTGGGTTTTTGCCTGGACCCAAAGCAGGGTGAACCTGCCAGGCTGGTACGGCCTAGGTACGGGATTGCAGGCAGAGCCGGCTCACCGCATGGCAGTGTTGCGGGAGATGTACCAAAACTGGCCCTTCTTCCGTACCGTCATTGACAGGGCGCAACTCTCGATGCGCCGGGCCGACATGCCAATTGCCTCGCTCTACGCGTCTCTGGCGGCGGATGCGACGCGCACTGCGATTTTCGGCGAGATCATGGAAGAGTTCCTTCTCACTGAACGGATCATATTGGAGATAACCGGCCAGGCGGCACTCCTTGACAACGAGCCATGGCTCCAACGCAGCATCAACCTGCGCAATCCCTATGTGGATCCGCTCAACTATATTCAGGTCGCGTTGCTAAGCAAGCAGCGAACCGGCGGTGAGCAGCAGTTGAATGACGCCCAAGCAGGTCGCGACGGGACCAAGGAAGACCCCCGCTTACGACAGGCGATCCTGCTGTCGATCAATGGAATCGCTGCCGGTTTACAGGCGACGGGCTGACAGGTGTGCATCCCCGATTGGGTGGAAACAGTCTGGCAGGGAATCAGTTGCCAGCGGTGGTTGGAATCGTTTACTGTGCTTTGGCGAGACGCAGGGCAGGCACAAGGCCGGCACCTGCGGGGATTTGATGGGACTGGCGGGACGGGTCTGGCTGGACACTTTCGAATGGGCACCCGTTACCAATATCGACACCCGGTCGGCGAGGCATGTTGATGGCCGGGGGCGTTGCGGGGGCGGCGCCCC
>VYDA01000231.1 GCA_009843665.1 Caldilineaceae bacterium SB0675_bin_29
CTCTACGCCTGGCAGCTCGCCATGGGATCCGGCCGCGGCCGCCAGGAACGCCACCCCGTTCCCGTCATCTACTTCATGAACCCCACCGCCTACATCGGCAACAACAGCCTTGAGTACGCCGGCACCGCACGCGTCGACCTCTACATCGACATTACCGACGTAATCGACAAGAAAGTGGAGGCACTCGACCAGATCGCCAGCCAGTACTACGGAGGACCCTACGCCCGCAAGCGCGCCGAAACCTCCGACGGAAGCTCCGGAAACAGCGCCCTCGTAGCCTACGCCGAGGAGTTCCAGCGCTTCCAGCCCCAGGTCCGCTACACGCTCCCCATAACCGACGCCGAGCTCGAACGCATAACCGAGCCGCAGTCAGCCCACATGGGCCGCCGCAGCGAAATAATCGGAGGTCTGATGCCGCTGTCCGACGGCGAGACATTCACCTCCCGCCATCGCATGTCGAAGGAAAAATACGAGGACTGAAATGGTCGGCGGCCAACTAACCGTAGGGGCACCCCTTGTGGGTGCCCTCGTGGACTGACTACATTAGGAATGCAGATTCTGGGTCAGGGAAACTATACCAACTCCTAGCCTCCACGCGACCTACCTAGTCGCATCTGGAGGGGAAGAGTCACTCTTCAATCCGGCTAATGATCATCCGCTCATCCCCGGCCCCGTTCCGCCACAGATCCTGACAGGCCGCAGCCAGTTCCTCCAGCCCCTCCGTAATCGTGGCAAACAAATTACCCGGCATATGCCCTTCCGGCCCCAGTAGATAATTCTCCCGCCCGTAGAAGATCGCCAGATCGATCAGCCCCGTCTCCCGGCACTGCTCCCGCAAAAAGGGCGGTACGTTGCTGCCCGGCGGCACCGGCAAATACAGAAAGTCGCCCGGAATCGGGAAGACCGTGGCGTTCTCTTTTCCTGGGTCCTTCTCGGCAAACGGCGGCGTCAGAATATAGACCTCGTTGTTTGCCCACTTCGCATGATAGGCTTCGCCCTCCAGCGGCAGCGCATTCCAGACCGCCTCGGCCGTCAACGGCGCCGCATCGTCTAGAAGCTCTGCCACCGCCGACACGTTATGTTTCTCAAATGAAATCCTGATCTTGCGAGCCATATCGACAAATCCTCGTTTTCTGGCAATGAGATTCAATTCTCAAACAACACGCCGCGCTTGGGCAAACACGGCTCCACACCCATCATCTGCAACGCCTGCCATCCGGTAGCCTGATTTGACGTAACCACCGGTTTCCCAATCTCCTCCTCCAGGTCGCTGATGAAGTCGGCGGTCTTCTGCCCCGTGCAGCTGATCAGCACAGCGTCCGCCTCCGCCACGTCTGACCGCCGCGCCGCCTCGCGAATCGTCTCCGGCGGCACGATTCCGTGGTCCTGCAGATAGTGCAGCGGATTGCTGTTCACAACCTCAATGTCGCACTCGGCCAGAAATCCAATGAGCGCCTGGTTCACGTCCTCCATGTACGGCGACGCCGTCGCCACCCGCCGCACGCCCAGGCAGTGCAGCGCCTTCACGATAGCTGTGCTTGCCGTTGTGCAAGGCAACCCCGTGGCATCCTCAACCCTCTTCTTCAGCGCCTCGTCTCCGGCAACGCCCTGTACAAAGCTGGCCGTCGTGCAGTAGTAGGCAAAAACGCTCGGCTTCAACCGCATCAGTCTACTGGCGGCCGCCTCTATGTCCCCGTTCTCAGCCAGCCAGATCCCCTGCTCCACGCTGCTGCCTTCCTCCGGCTCCGCATCCTCTGCAAACATGGGCACATGCGTCCGCGCCGACACCATCGGCACCTCCTCCGGCAGATACTTGCGAAACTCATCCAGCATCCGGTTGATGTCGTAATCCAACCACATATCGTCCGGATAAATCGCCCCCAGCTTCTGCTTCTTTTCCGCCATCTGCCTTTCCTCCTTCACCGCGCTCAACCCCAACACCACTTCTCTTCCACGTCGACCAACCATCCTCTCGCAGTACGACAAACGTATCACCGTCAATTAGGGCCCATTGACGTTCTTCAGAACAGCGACTTCCGCTTGCAAAGTGCGGCTGATATGCGAAGGGCCGAGCAGCCATGCGAAGAAAAACCGATACGCCTCTTGCGTTCTTCGCGACCCTTAGCGTAACTTCGCGGATCCCATAAAGGTGTTCTCCGCGACCCTCCGCGTCCTCCGCGGACAGTAAGGTGTTCTTCGCGGCCCTTAGTGGCCATTCGTGGATAAAGAGGTGTTTTCCGCGCCCCTTCGCGTGCCTTCGCGGATCAAAAAAAGGTGTTCTTCACGCGGTCAGCCTTCCTCCCCCTCTGTCACAGACACCGCCGGCGGCTGCGAGAACTCGGCATGCCGGGCCGCGACGCGCGCCCCGTCGTCACCGTCGTGAACATAGACCCGAAATCGAAATCGTAGCCTTTCGCCGCTCCGTATCGTCTTGGCATGGCGCGCAAACGGTGCCGCGCACATCCAGCCATCGTCACGCACGTGCCATGTGTGCGGATAATGAAGATTCTCCGGATGTCCCAGAATTGCGATCCCGTTCGTTTCGTTTGGGCTGATCGGCCCCGCATAGTCGCACCACTC
>VYDA01000479.1 GCA_009843665.1 Caldilineaceae bacterium SB0675_bin_29
CTGGATCTGTTCCAACAGGGCTTCCTGTCGATGCTCACTGAAAAAGATGACCTTTTCCTGCTGTATGACGCGCCGGTTGGTGACGATAAAGTAGTCGTTCAGGTAGTTGAGAAAGCCCCAGATAAGTGACAGGACGACCAAGAGTGCGCCGATTGTCAGGCCGACCCAATGGGGGAACCCAAGAAAGGCGAGCAGCCAGATCAGACCTGCGCTGGCGAGGCCGGCAAGGGCGGGGGCCTTCGACTGGCCCAGAAGTGCCAGCCAGTGACGCAGGTGCAGGTTGACCAGGAGTTCGTCTTTACGCAGCCAGGGATAGTCCTGGCGCTGCTCGTGGCCGGCGTCGTCGGCCTGGGCGGGCAGGCGGGCGGTGACTTTGTCTGCGACTTCGGGTCCGCAGATTTGACCGAAGCGGTGGTAGTCCTGGCGGTGGAGTTGCAGCCAGAGGCTGCCGGGTTCGGATTCGACGGTCAGCTCGACGGGAGTCGGGGCGAGGAGCGCTGTCTCGTTGAAGGTTACGATACCGCGCACCGGTGCACGCGGCAGGGCGCGGTTCTCTTCGTCGAGGGCGCTCAGGACAGCGCGGCTGTTTTCCAGCAGAATCCACATGCTGTCGGCGCTGTCGCCCTGCTGCATGATTGGGTGGTATTGGGGGATGCGGTGGAAGCTGCAGAAGCCGGCGAGTTGGATCTGTTCGTGGGGCGTCAACCCGGCGAAGATTGAGACTGCGCTGATCGTTTTGGCGGGCAGCAACTGTATTTCCGGATCAATCACCTGGGGGAAGCGGCGGCCGACCTGCCGGATCGTTCTCCAGGGCAGTTCGTACACTGTCGTTTCGGTCTTGGCTTCGGCCCAGTGGCCGTATTTGTCCGGGGCGGCGTTGTTGGTGACACCGACACTACCCGGGAAGCCGAAGGAGCCGCCGGTGCCCAATAGCAGGCGGTTGTCGGTAAGGCGAGGATGGTAGAGTTCGACCTGTCCCTGGGCGATGAGATAGAGCGTGCTTGGGACCTGGTTCTGCGTATAGAGGACGGTGCCCGCTTGCACCGTCTGGCTGCGGATCTCTTCGGCGAGGAAACCAATAACGGCCATATCGACGTCGGCCAGCAGGGGCATGGTACGCAGACGATTGACCATGGCCTGGTAGGCGGTCTGCTGATGGGCGGTGGGATAGCGGTAGAGAAGCCGTTCGACCGTTGACCTTTCGATACACAGAGCCGAGACCGCGTTTTCGGCTGTGGCGGTGCTTATGCAGGTGAGGCTGAAGGTCAACTCGTAGCGGCCTAGAATATCGCCAGCGATGGCGACACGGGCGAGGGTGTCTTCGGCACCGGCCGGGGCAGTGCTGCGGCGGGAGACGCGGACGGAGCCGCTGAGGATGAAGAAGAGGTACTCGGCGGCATCATCCTGGCGGGTCAACTCGTCGCCGGGCGAGAATTCGATGACGAGGGAGTTGGCCTGGAGGAGATCGCCGATTTCCTCCAAAGGCAGCCCTTTCAGGTATAGGAGAGATTGAAGCAGCGCCGGAGTGGGAGGCGTGCCGACAAAGCGGGCGAGGCCGGCCCCGCTGCCGCGGGTCATGGCAGGTACTCCTTCACAGATGCTCCTTGACCGTTTGCGCGGCACTGCGGTTCATGCCCGGAACGGTGCGCAGTTCATCGAGGGTGGCGTGGCGCATTTTGTCGAGGTCGCCGTTGAAGTATTGGAGGAGCGATCTACGCCTTCTAGGGCCGATTCCGGGCAGCGTGTCGAGTACGGTTGTGGTTTGACCCTTGCGGCGGAGATTGCGATGGTAAGTGATTGCGAAACGGTGGGCCTCGTCGCGAATACGTTGGACCATATAGAAGGCGCGGCTGCCGCGGCGCAGAGGGACAGGGTCGCGGCGCAGGGGAAGAAAAATCTCCTCTTCCTGTTTTGCGAGAGCGACCACCGGAACTCTGTCGGACAGGCCGAACTCATCCAACACGTCGCTGGCAACGCCGAGCTGTCCCTTGCCGCCGTCAACGATGACGAGGTCGGGCAGTAGTTTCCAGTGGGTGGCGCTGGACGGTCTGCGGCCGGGCCGGTCGGGGTCCTCTTCGACAGCGCGGCGGAAGCGGCGGCGCAGGACTTCGCGCATACTGGCGTAGTCGTCGGGCTCGCCGTGGGCGCCTTTGCCGCGAATCTTGAAGCGCTTATAGGCGGATTTCAGGGGGGCGCCGCGGGCAAACACGACCATAGAGCCGACGGTATTTGTTCCCTGCAAGGTGCTGATGTCGTAGCATTCGATACGGGTCGGAGGCACCTGCAGGCCGAGGGCATCCTGGAGTTCGGCCAGGGATTCGGTCTGGCGATTGGTGTCCTCGGCCCATTGTGCCTTTTGAACGCGCAAATGCTCCTCGGCATTGCTCTTGGCGAACTCCATCAGTTTGCGCTTTGCGCCGCGCTGAGGCATGCGGATCTCGACCTTGGTGCCGCGCAGTTTGGTCAGCCAGGCCGCCAGGAGGTCTTTTGTGCGGGGCACGTATTGGACGAGCAGGCGGGGGGGAATGTGAGAGGCGGCGGGGTAAAAGCGCTGGATGTAGATGCCGAT
>VYDA01000490.1 GCA_009843665.1 Caldilineaceae bacterium SB0675_bin_29
CCCCAAGAGCGGCGGCTCCGGCACTGGCCCAGGCGGCGGCGTTGTCTGGGCCGATGCCACCGGTCGGGACGAACTGGACGTCGTCGAGCGGGGCACGCAGGGCTTTGAGATAGGCGGGGCCACCGATGTTGGCGGGAAAGAGTTTGAGGAGGCGGGAACCGGCTGCGCAGGCGGTTTCGGCTTCGGTGGCGGTGTAGACGCCGGGGATGTGCAGGATATCGGCTTTGCGGGCCTGGGTGACGACTGCAGGATTCAGCCCAGGCGCGACGGTAAACTGTGCGCCGGAAGCGACCGCGGCATCGAATTGGTTTGCGGTGCGTACGGTGCCGGCCCCGATGTACATGTTTTCGCCGAAGCGGTCGCGCAGCATCCGGATCAACTCCAGGGCGCCGGGGGTGTTGAGTGTCACCTCCATGACGAGAACGGGGGCGGCCAGGAGTGCGTCGCCGATTTCGAGGATTTTCTGGGCGGGAAAGTCTCCGCGCACGATAGCGATGATGCCGTCGTCCTGCACTCTGCGGGCCATCTGATCCGTTCCCAAATTCACGCTCGCGCTCCTATTATAAGAGGGCGGCTCTATTGCCGCGTCTCCTGAAAAATCGAAGTTGGTTTGACAGTTATTGCTTTTCGGGCGATTTCTCCATAACTCCGAACCTATAGTAGTATAGCATTGATGATATTGCCGATTGGAGGAGTATCTGAATGAATATTGCCCTGGACGTGATGGGCGGAGATAACGCTCCACACGAGATTGTATCCGGCGCGATATTGGCGGCGCGGCAGTACGACGTGACTGTGTCGCTGGTCGGGCGGCCGGACGTCATTGAGCGGGAGTTGGCAAGGCATCCGACGCACAGGCTGAATCTGCCGATTGTGCCTGCCTATGAAGTGATCGAGATGTCGGACAAGCCGGTCAAGGCGGTACGCACCAAGAAGAACAGTTCGATGGTGGTGGCCTGCCAGTTGGTGAAGGAAGGCAAGGCGGATGCATTTGTGACGGCGGGCAACACGGGGGGTGCGCTGGCTGCGGGCATTCTGCACTTTGGTCGGATGCAGAGCATTCTGCGTCCGGCGTTGATCGTTCCTTTTCCCACTTTGAAGGGATTCTGTCTGATTTTGGATGTCGGGGCGAATACGGACGTCAAGCCGGAGCAGCTGCAGCAGTTCGGCGTGATGGGAAGCGTCTACTCGCGGCGCATCATGGGCGTGCGGAATCCGAGCGTTCGTATTTTGAGCAACGGTGAAGAGGAGGGCAAGGGCAATCAGCTTGTCCTGGAGGCGACTGCATTGCTGGAGGAGACGCCCGGCATCCGATTCATGGGGAACATCGAGGCGCGGGACGTGACCAGCGGCATTGCAGACGTGGTGGTCACGGACGGCTTTACGGGCAATGTTTTCATGAAGGGTGCAGAGGGCATCGTCAAGTTGCTTCAGGGCGTGCTGTTGGATGAGATCACAGCCGGGCCGATCAGCAGCATTGGCGGTCTGCTGGTTCGATCGGCGCTGCGCAGGATGGCGCGAAGGCTTGATGACAGTGAGTTTGGCGGGGCGGTGCTGCTGGGTCTGTCCAATCTGATGGTCGTCGGACACGGCAGAAGCAACGCCAACGCCATTCGTCACACGATTCGGAATGCGAAGCAGTTAATCGATTCGCGACTGGTTGAGGAGATACAGTCGGGCGTCAGTGAAGTTATCGACAACCAGGAAGAGGTAGTCGAACTCCAGCGGTAAACCAGCCAAGTCATCAAAGAATTCAAATTCATGAAAGTGTACCGCAATCTGCCGGCGATTAAGTCAAGAGAGCAGCGGGGACGGCGAATTGCCCTGGGGGGTTTAGCGATCCTGTTTGTGGGCCTTCTTGCCAGTTTCACGCCGAACTGGTTTCCGCCGGACGAACCGGCTGCGAACGCTCTGACCGGCTTTATACAGCGATACTGGACTGTGGTCAGTTTTGGCGCGCTGGCGGTGGGCTTTATCGCCTCAAATGTAGGGAGCTATTACATTAACCGATTCGCTCCCCGCCGCTGGCCGGGCAGCAAGAAGGTCGCGCGGCCAGATGAGCTTGTCGAAAACGGGCTGAAAGGTTTTGACGACAAGTATGCCCTCTTTCTGTGGGGTCTGGATGAGGTGCCTTACATATTGGTCGGGCCTTCCGGTGTACGTGTGTTTCTTGTGCGCAGCGACAAAGGGACGGTGACCGTATACGGGGACAGATGGCGGGAACGGTTCAGCCTGGGCCGATTGCTCACGTTTCTCAACCGGGAGGGGCTGGGCAACCCCACGCGTGAGATCGAGGAGACTGAACGGAAGGTCCGGGAGCTGCTTCAAGAGGGAGAGTCCAGCGGTGAATTGGCAGTAAACGCTGCCGACATTCCGATCGAGAGCGCAGCGGTCTTCATCAATCCGGCGATGCAGTTGGAGCTTGAGAACCCCTCGATGCCGGTGCTGCGGGTGGATCAGTTGAAGAAGTACGTGCGCACGAAGAAGGAGCAGCAGTTGAATGCCGGCGACGTGCGCGCGGTGACAGAATATCTGCTGAGTGTCAGTGCC
>VYDA01000237.1 GCA_009843665.1 Caldilineaceae bacterium SB0675_bin_29
GGGCCCACAGAACTGCGCTCTAGTCACGCTAATGAAAGTAACTGGTCCGACATAAAAGCAAAGGAGACTCCCGATGGCATACGCAACCTACATGGGCGCACACGTCAAGCGCAAAGAAGATCCACGTCTCATCACCGGAAGCGGCTCCTATGTCGGAGATCTCAAGCTGCCCGGCATGCACTATGTCGCCTTCGTCCGCAGCCCCTACGCCCATGCCCGCGTCGGTGAGATCGACGCCTCTGCCGCGCTCGCCCTCGAAGGCGTCGTCGCCGTTGTCACCGGCCAGGATCTCGCCGCGCATACCGAACCCATGCCTTTCCCCTTCGAGGTCGGATCCGCCGACGGCGAGGCCAACAGCGCACGCACGCACTACGCCCTGACAACCGGAAAAGTTCTCCACATGGGCGAATGCGTGGCCGCTGTCATCGCCGCCGACGCCGCCACCGCCGCCGATGCCGCCGAAGAGGTCTTCGTCGACTGGGAACCGCTCCCCGCTGTCGCCGGCATCGAACAGGCGCTTGAAGCAGACGCTGCCGTTCTTTTCGATGACATGGATAGCAACGTCCAGGAGGTCTGGCGCCGCAAAGTCGGCGACGTCGATGCCGCCTTCGCCGGTGCCCATACAGTCGTCAGCCAGCACATCACCAGCCAGCGACTCGCCGCCGTGCCCATGGAAGGCCGCAGCATCGTCGCCGCGCCCGACCCGACCACGTCAGGACTGACCGTCTGGACCAGCACGCAAGCGCCCCACCTGATACGCGGCCAGCTTGCCGGCGTCCTGCGCATGTCCGAAAACGCCATCCGCGTAATCGCACCCGAAGTCGGCGGCGGTTTCGGCGTCAAGATCGGCATCTATCCCGAAGAAGTGGTGATAGCCAGCCTGGCCATGCGTTTCCAACTACCGCTGAGCTGGGTCGAAGGCCGCAGTGAGCACCTGCTCACCACCACGCATGGCCGCGGCCAGATCGCCGACTACGCCCTCGCCGTCACCGAAGACGGCCGCATCACCGGCATGAAGATGCGCGTCGTCGCCGACATGGGCGCCTATCCAATCGTGCTCATCATTCCCGAACTGACCGGCTGGATGGCCGTCGGCGTCTACGACATCCCCGCATTTGACATAGAAATCGACTGCGTCTTCACCAATACCACCCCCATCGCCGCCTACCGCGGCGCCGGACGGCCGGAAGCCGCCTACTACATTGAACGTATGGTTGACCTGGTAGCAAATGAGTTGGGCCTGGATCCGACCGAAGTGCGCCGCAAAAACTTCATCTCTCCCGACGCCTTCCCCTACGACACGGGTACCACCCTAACCTACGACAGCGGAGAGTATGAGAAATCGTTAACCAAAGCCCTCGACGTTTCCAGCTATGCCGCGTTGCGGTCAGAACAAGAGCAGCGCCGCAGCCAGGACGGCGCCAACCTGCTGGGCATCGGCCTTGCCAGCTACGTAGAGATCTGCGGCTTTGGTCCCTACGAGAGCGCCGAAGTTCGCGTCGAGCCCAGCGGCACCGTCACCGTCTTCACAGGAATCTCGCCACACGGCCAGGGGCAGGAGACCACCTTCGCCCAGATCGTGGCCGACCAGCTGGGAGCCGACTACGACCAGATCGTCGTCAAACACGGCGACACCGCCAACACCCCAATGGGCATCGGCACGATGGGCAGCCGCGGTCTCGCCGTCGGCGGCACCGCCCTCGTCCGCGCTACCGGCAAAGTGCGCGACAAGGCCAAACAGATAGCCGGGCACATCCTCGAAGCCGCCGCCGAAGACATCGAGCTGACCGAAGGGCAGTACCAGGTGCGCGGCGTCCCCGACAATGCCGTGACCCTCGCCGATATCGCAGCTCGCGCCTACAGCGATGACCTGCCAGACCAGATCGACACAGGCCTCGAAGGCACCGACTACTTTCGACCCGACCTCGTCTACCCCTTCGGCACACACGTCGCCGTCGTCGAAGTCGAGCAGTCCACCGGCCGCGTCACCATCCGCGAATACTACTCCGTCGACGACTGCGGCCCCCGCATCAGCCCCAAACTGGTCGACGGCCAGGTCCATGGCGGCCTCGCACAAGGCATCGCCCAGGCCCTGTTGGAAGAAGTGGTCTATAGCGAGGAAGGCCAGCTCTTGACCGGCACCCTGATGGACTACGCCATACCCAAGGCAGCCCAGTTTCCCACCTTCGTGACCGACTCAACCGTTACGCATACCCCCCACAACCCGCTCGGCGCCAAAGGCATCGGTGAAGCCGCCACCATCGGTTCCACGCCGGCCATCGCCAACGCCGTCATGGACGCCCTCAAGCCGCTGGGCGTACACCATCTCGACATGCCCCTGACGCCTGAGAAGATTTGGCAGGCGATCCATGCCAACGGCAATGGCGCCGGCTGAGCCAGAAATGGTTAATCTGGGAGGAATCGTAACTGCTGAGTCCATGCCCAAAGGTGCTCATGATTCAGTGTGAGAAGGGTCTTCTCTCCCCTCAATTTTGTGGGCGGTCGGGCCTATTCGGCCCTCCCTTGTGCGGGGGCTCCGCCCCCGCAA
>VYDA01000108.1 GCA_009843665.1 Caldilineaceae bacterium SB0675_bin_29
GTGTTGGACGGCTGAAATGTCGGGGGCGCGACAGGGCTGCTGTCCCACAGTGCAGACGCCATGATATGCACTCAGATGCTCTTGAATGCGCGCATCCGATTGGTGTAGGTGGCCTGGGGAATGGGTCCTTCGAGGAGGGGATCGCCGGTCTCCTCCATCCAGTCGCGCAGGCGCCGCGCCAGATCGTCCCTTATGCCGGCGTGGTCCGGGTCTTCGGCCAGGTTGTTCTGTTCCAGTGGGTCCTGTTCCAGGTCGAACAGCTCGAAGAGCGGGTGGTACATGTCGGTGTAGGGTATATCCAGGGCTATGCTGGTCTCAGGGTAGCCTTTGGCGTTGCTGAGGTAGTCGGGCGGCGTCTCGATCGTGGGCGCGAATTCGAAGTTGGCGATCAGTTTCCAGCGGTCCGTGCGGATGGCGCGCATGGGGTCGTAATAGGTGTGATAGGTCTTTTCGCTGAAGACGTATTTGCTCGGATTGTAGGTATCCCCTCGAAGTAGATTCCAATAGCTGCGCCCCTGCAGATTCTGCGGCTTTTCCATCCCCAACATGTCAAGCACGGTGGGCACGAAGTCCACGTGGGTGACGAATTCCGCATAGCGCCGGCCCCCCGCTAACCCCGGGATGCGCATAAGCAGCGGCACTTCGATGCCGGCGTCGTAGAGGCTCATCTTCGCCAGCGGGAAGGGGATGCCGTGGTCGGCGGTGAAGACGACTACGGTATCGTCCTCTAAACGCGCGGTCGCGAGCGCTTCGAGAGCCCTGCCGAACGCATTGTCGATCGAGGCAACCGAGGCTTCCATATCGACCATGTCCTCGCGCACTTCGGGAATATCCGGCAGGTAAGGCGGCATAGCGACCGTATCTGTGTCAATCTTCTCTACGTCATGCGGGAAGGGGCGATGCGGCTCGGTAAAGCCGATCTGGGCGAAGAACGGGGCGGAATCCTGTTCTCGCTGCGCCAGGAAACTGCAGAAGGCCGTTACCAGCTCGGCGCAACTCCCGCGCGGGTGGGCATGCTGGTAGCCGCAACGCTCCGGGCTGTTGGCCTCGTGCTGGGTGCCGAAGAGACGGGTCTCGTATCCGTTGGCAGAGAGGATCTGGGCGAGATGGCGCTCGTGCGGATGCAGGTCATTGGCGAAGCCGGAGTGGGCCAGCCCGACGACGCCGTTGGCGTGCGGATAGCGGCCGGTCCAGAGAGCGGCCCGCGACGGGCTGCACTGGGGCGCGACGCAGAAGCTGTTCTCGAACTGAAGTGACGCGGCCGCGAAGGCGTCGATGTGCGGTGTGCGGACGCCGGGGACACCGTAGCAGCCGAGGTAGCGGCCCAGGTCGTGGCAGATGAAGACGAGGATGTTCGGTGGTTGCGTGCGCATTGGATTCAGTTCCTGGTTTTCGGTTTTGCGTTTCCAGGCTTCGTTGACATTTGCTTTGTTCTGTCACTTTGGCGGCAACGGTAGGATGTCTACAAAGAAAGTTGCCGACCATTAGTGGCATGAACTGCCGGACAATACAGCTGTGCCTGCCCATATGTGCGCAGCCGGCGGCTCCAAAAATTAGGAGGCCAGCAAGAACAGCGCCTGAGACGAAACGCACTCCGGCAGCACCAGATCCGCTGCTGATTCAACTGTGGGTGTTGTCTTGACTTCTTGTTGGCACAGATCTGTTTTTTGACATCATCCAGCCAGCATTTGCCTGGTTCTGCCCTCTGCTCCCTCCCCAACATACGACCGTTACAGCACCCGCATATACTCTTTCCCCGACTTCAGGATTATATCAAAACGCTCCCCAGATCCGTACGCGACGGGCGTATCCGCAAGAACGACAGATTGTCGCATTTGCCAGCCTTGCGGCGGCGATTCGAAGAGAAAGCCCGCCGCGAAGCGATCTAAAGCCAGACCAATACAGCCGACCGCACCGGAGCCGTTCTGAGCGCTATTTCGGGTGTGAAGGTGACACTTACCACTTCTCCCTTCCGTTGCGTCTGGCGTACCCCCGGAATTTCCTCGCAGGAGCAAAGCTGGCAAAGGGGGGCTCTTGTGACAGAACCTCTTGCGTACCAGGAGGGCTAGTCCAACGGCCATTCGCGGACTACTGTGGGCGGCACACCTGCCAGGCCGGCAGGCCTGGCTGATTCTACTGCGGGTGGCCCGGCGCACGTGAACGTATAACCCTACCTTGTGCATCCTCGACACCTGCCATCGAGTTGTCTCGAGTCATATTCACCAGTAAAGGGCTCCGAGTTTGCAACCGCGGTTAACTCCGTCATGAATCATCTTTAACAGATGCGTTTAGAGATGCCGCAAAAAACTTCTGCAAAATTCCACGATTTTCAGCCTGTCGCTGTGCTAAACTTTTGTGGTTTGTTTTGAGCCGATACCTTTCCAGAAAGTGAGGACATTTATGTTGAAGGTGAGTATTTTCCCGAGGATTTCAGTCATGGTCCGGGTGGTGGCGGCGGCCGGGCTCCTTATGGCGGGCGCCGGTGTTCCGGTCCCGGTCGGCGACAGTACGTCGATGTCCCAGCCTGACTCCGCAACCGCGTCC
>VYDA01000503.1 GCA_009843665.1 Caldilineaceae bacterium SB0675_bin_29
CCAAGATCATTCACGCTGAGGGTGAATTGCAGGCTTCGCAGACGCTGGCCGAGGCGGCGGGGGTCATGTCCACCCAGGCCGGCGCGCTGCAGTTGCGCTATTTGCAGACACTGACCGAGATCAGCGCCGAACACAACAGCACGCTTGTCTTTCCATTGCCGATAGAGTTGATGGAGGCCCTGATGAGCAGGGGCGGAAATGGCAGATGAGCCTGACGCAGACTCGGGATGCCTGTCAGCCGACCGACCTGACCGTTGACACGTCGGCGGGAGAATTTACTGTCGATTGGGCGGATGAGCATCGCAGCGTATACCGGCTGGCATGGATGCGAAGCGTCTGTCCGTGCGCGTCCTGCCGGGAGGACAGACGCCAGGCCGACGAGGACCCACTGCGGTTGGCCGTAGGACCGCCTCCAAATCCGAAGGTCGACAGCGCAGAACTGGTAGGCAACTACGCAATCCGCTTTACCTGGGCCGATGGCCACGGCAACGGCATCTACGGCTTTTCCTCCTTGCGGGCATCGTGTCCGTGCTCTGCGTGCAACCAGGGCGAGCCGGGCGACCTGCTCGGCAGTTGAGCAGCGGTGTCCACCGCGGAGAAGAATGGCTGGCGCCGGACGGCGCGGGAAGAAGCCGATGATGAGAGGCATACAGATGGGTAGTTCACTAAAGATCGCGCGCATCTGGGGGATCGAGATCCAGGCCCACTGGTCTTTTGTCCTGATTCTCGTTTACGGTGCGTATCTTTTCAGCCGCAACACGCGAGATGTGCTGACCGGCGCAATATACGGTGTCGTCGTCATCCTGCTGCTTTTTGTCTGTGTGGTTTTGCATGAGTTCGGCCACGCGATAACGGCGAAGTATTTCGGCGTGAATGTGCCGTATATCACACTGCTGCCTATCGGCGGGGTGGCCCAGTTGGAGCGCATGCCCCGTAAGCCGATGCAGGAGTTTCTGATCGCGATCGCCGGGCCGGCGGTCAACTTCGTGCTGGCCGCATTGCTGCTGCCGGTGGCGCTGCTGGTTGTGTCGATGAATATGCGCACGGGCACGATGGGGGCGTTGATTTGGTCGCTGATGCGCGCTGCGCAGTCGATGAGCCTGGGCGGTCTGTTGCTTACGCTGGCAGGGACGAATCTCGTGCTGGGCATTTTCAATCTGTTGCCGGCGTTTCCGATGGATGGCGGACGCATTCTGCGCGCTCTGCTGGCGTTGCGGCTGCGGTATATACCAGCGACGCGTATTGCGGTTCTGATTGGGCGGGGCATGGCGATACTGTTCGCGATCTGGGGCATTTTTGGCGGTGGGATTTTTCTGCTGTTGGTGGCGTTTTTCGTCTATGTGGGCGGCCGCGGCGAGTTGGAGGCGGTGCAGAGCCGCTACGTATTGAAGGATTTCAGCGCCCGCCAGGCGGTGAACAAGGACGCGCATGTGCTGTACACGAGTGAACCGATCAGCCGGGCGGTCGACTATATAATGACGTCCTACCAGGGAGATTTTCCGGTGCACGACCTGGGCAATAACCTGGTCGGCGTGCTGACGCGCCCGCGCCTCGTGGCAACGCTGCGCGGACAGGGACAGGAAGGGCGTGTCGTCGATGTGATGATTCCGCGGGCGCGGGTGCCCGTCACTTCCGGTGACACGACTCTGGCTGACGTATGGGAGCAGATGCTGGAGCGGGGGAGCCGGGTCATCATCGTCCAGGATGGGGACCAGTTTCTGGGACTGATTACGCTGGACGACATCAGTGAACTGATTCAGGTGATGGGCGCGGCCAAAGAACGAGAAGATACAATCGCAGGGGGTCCCGGCAGCCCGACGGCGGCCTCCGCGCCCGAAGCCCGGTCCACTCTCGACATGAATTGAGGAGGTGCTTGCGATGGTGGCGCATGCGATCAAACTGGCACCGTCGATTCTTACCGCTGATTTCGGTCGTCTGGAGAAGCAGATCCAAGCGGCAGAAGAGGGAGGCGCCGACCTGCTCCATCTGGATGTCATGGATGGGAGATTTGTGCCCAATATTACCTTCGGACCGCTGATTGTGGAGGCGGCCAACCGGGTCACGCAGTTGCCCCTGGACGTTCACTTGATGATCGAGGAGCCGGAGCGGCATTTGGATGCGTTCGCCCAGGCCGGCGCCAATATCATCACCATCCACCTGGAAGCGTGTGTTCATCTTCATCGAGCCGTTCAGCAGATCGTCGATCTGGGATGCCAGGTTGGCGTGGCTGTGAATCCCTCCACCCCGATCGAGAGTGTGCGCGAGATCGCGCCCTTTGTCGACCAGGTTCTGGTGATGAGTGTCAATCCAGGCTTCGGCGGCCAGCGTTTCATCCAGACCATGACCAGCAAACTCCGGCGCACGCGCAAGCTGCTGGATGAGTACAACCCCACCTGCGATCTGGAAGTGGACGGCGGCATTGGTGCCGGCAATATCCGGGACGTGCTGCGCAACGGCGCCAATGTAATCGTTGTCGGCAGCGCCGTCTTCAACACAGACAAAAGTGTTGGTGAAAACCTGACCGCGCTGCGGGATGCCTGCAGCGCTTCCTCCGCCTGAGGTCGCGGGCGAAACAGATTCGGATCACAGTTCGCAAGCCGCACTGACGTTCCTCTGTGTCCCCCTGGAGGCACGCGATGCGTCCGTCCCTACAGCTATATCGGCGTCTGCTCGTCCGTTATCTGCGCCCGCAGTTGGGGCAGACGCTGCTGCTTCTGTTCGTCCTCTGCATCAATATCCTCTTGCAACTGACCAACCCTCTGATTATGCGTCGCTTTCTGGATTCGGCGCTGGCCGGAGGTCCTATGGAGCTCCTCACACGCCTGGCGCTGCTGTTCATCGGCATTGCCGCCGTCCAACAGGTCGCGGCGGTCAGCAGCACTGTTCTGGCGGAAAATGTAGGCTGGCGGGCGACCAACGCTCTGCGACGCGACCTGGCCCGGCACTGTCTGCATCTGGATCTCACGTTTCACCAGCAGCGGACGCCGGGCGAGATGATTGAGCGCATTGACGGTGACATCGACGCGCTGACACGATTTTTCGCCCAACTGGTGGTACAGCTCTTTGGCAACGGCCTATTGCTGATCGGAGTGATGGTGATTCTGCTGCGCGAAGACATGCGAGTTGGCGCGGCGATTGGGACTTTTGTCGTCTTTACACTGCTGTTGTTGGGTCGGCTGCGCAACCTGGCTGTGCCCCACTGGCAGCGATCGCGCGAGGCGAGCGCCCGCTTCTTTGGATTCGTCGAGGAGCGCCTGGCCGGCACCGAGGATATCCGCGCAAGCAATGCGCGCGTGTTCACGCTCTTCCGCTTCCATCAGCTCCTGCGCACGTTCTGGCAAACAACGATACGCGCGGAACTGCTGGGGTTCTCGATGATCAACGTCGCCTGGTTTCTCCTTTCTGTCGGGGCTGCTATCGCCTTTGTCTTGGGCGCGTCTCTTTATTTCAGCGGCGCGCTCACCATCGGCACGGTCTATCTCATCTTTCACTATACGAATCTGATCTCGCAGCCGATTGAACGGATCGCGCGGGAATTTGAGCAGTTTCAGCGCGCCGGGGCGGGTATCGCCCGCATTCAGGAGCTGTTCGCGACGGAGAGCCGTCTAGTAGAGATGCCGGAAGCTCTGGCTGGGACGGCTTTTCAGCAGAGAAGCGATGACGCAGCGCAGGCAGACGCCTTGGCTGTGGAGTTCGAGCAGGTGCGTTTTGCCTACCCGATAGATGCGCCGCCGGAGGAAGCAACAACCGGAAACGGGAAGTTCGCGCTGGACGGGTTCCAGCTGCGGTTGGAGCCAAACGAAGTGCTGGGCCTGTTGGGGCGCACGGGCAGCGGCAAGACGACCCTGGCGCGCCTGTTACTGCGTCTGTACGACGTGGAAAGCGGCCGTGTGCTGGTGGCGGGGCGGGATGTGCGCCAGTGGCCTCTGCAGCAGCTGCGCGCGCAGGTGGGGATGGTCACCCAGAACGTACAGCTGTTTCAGGCCTCAGTTCGGGACAATTTGACCTTCTTTGACCGGACGGTTCCCGACGCGCGCATCTGGGAGGCCATCGACGAACTGGGGCTGGCCCAGTGGTATGCCTCCCTGGGTGAAGGGCTGGACGCGCAGTTGCAGGTCGGCAGCGGCGGGCTGTCCGCGGGCGAGGCACAGCTTGTGGCCTTCACGCGTATATTTTTGCGGGATCCCGGAGTAATTGTTCTTGACGAAGCTTCTTCCCTCTTGGATCCGGCGACAGAAGCCTTCCTCGAAAGGGCAGTCACGCGGCTGCTCAGCAACCGGACTGGCATTCTGATCGCGCACCGGCTCTCCACGGTGCAGCGGGCGGACAGAATCGTGATCCTCGAAAACGGACAGATCCGGGAGCAGGGCGAGCGCGGCGCGCTGGCAACGGATCCTGCCTCCCACTACCATCGCCTGTTGCAGTTGGGTATAGAGGAAATGGGTGCAGAGGAGTTGGAGAGATGACGCAGATCTCAGGGCGCCCGCCGATTTCAGTGGTCAGCGCCTGGTGGGGCCTGATCCGCTGTTTTCCCGGCCTGTATTCGCTGACGACGGCCCTGCGAATATTCATCTTTGTCGGGATTTTCCAGGCAAACGGGCTGATCATTCGCTTCTACTTCGATTCGCTAACCGGCTCGGCTCCGCTGGCCTGGGGGCCGAATGCCTGGGCCGCGGTGGTGCTGGCGGTCGCGCTTCTGCGCTACGGGCTGATATTCTCCGATATGTACGTATTCTTTCGCTGGACCTTCAGCACCGCGGCCACGATGCGCACGAATCTTTTGGAGCACATTCTCAGCATGCCGGGCGCGCGCTCGTTGCCCAGCTCTACAGGCGAGGCGATCAGCCGTTTCCGCGAGGATGCGGACGAGGTGGGCAACTTTACAGTCTGGGCGCTCTTTCTGCTGGCAACGGGCGGCTTTGGCGTGGTCGCACTGCTCACCATGGCGCGCATCAATCTGCGCGTCACGACTTTTGCCTTCCTGCCGCTGCTGATCGTGGTAGCGGTGGCCAATCTGGCGAGGGTCAGAGTCCAGCAGTACCGTGAGGCCAACCGGTTCGCGGCCGGCAATGTGGCCGGTTTCATCGGTGAGATGTTTGAGCATGTGCAGGCGGTGCAGGTAGCCAGCGCGGAGGGGAGTATGCTGGCGCAGTTTGAGGAGTTGAACGAGAATCGACGCAAGAACGCGCTGCGCGACCGTCTCTTTAACGAGATCCTCAACTCGACCTTTCACAATGTTGTAAACATCGGTATGGGTCTGATCCTGCTGCTGGCGGGCTCGGCGCTTCGGGACGGCTCGTTCACGATCGGCGATTTCTCCCTGTTTGCCTATTACCTGACCTTCGTCACCAACATGATTTCCACAATCGGGACATTTTTCGCGCGCTGGAAACAGGCAGGCGTCTCGATCGGGCGCATGGACCGGCTGATGCAGGGAGCGCAACCCTCCGATTTGGTGCGCAGAACGCCAATCCATCTGAGCGGAGCCTTTCCTCCTGCCCGCGACCAGTCACCTGCCCGGCCCGAACTCTTGCAGTCTCTCTCTACCTCTGGGCTGACCTATCGATTCCCCGGTTCAGAAAAGGGTATCTTTGATATCGACCTGCGCCTTGAACGGGGCAGTTTCACGGTCGTCACCGGGCGGATCGGCGCGGGCAAGACGACGCTGTTGCGGGTCCTGCTGGGGCTGCTGCCAGCCGAATCCGGCAAAATACACTGGAACGGCCGGCTCATCCACGAACCGGCGTCATTTCTTGTGCCGCCGGTGAGCGCGTACATTTCGCAGACGCCAAGCCTTTTCAGCGAGTCGTTACGGGAGAATATCCTGCTCGGCCTGGAAGCGGACGATGCAGAGGTGGCACAGGCGGTGCGGGCCGCTGCGCTGGATACCGATCTCGAGCAACTTGAAAGTGGACTGGAGACGGTGGTGGGGCCGCGGGGCGTGAGGTTGTCGGGCGGCCAGAGACAGCGGGCCGCGGCGGCGCGCATGTTCATCCGTCAGGCGGAACTGCTGGTATGCGACGACTTGTCCAGCGCGCTGGATGTGGAGACCGAGCAGCAGTTGTGGGAGCGGCTCTTCGCGCGGCAGGATGCCACCTACCTGGTTGTTTCCCATCGACGGCCTCTGCTACAGCGGGCGGACCAGATCATTGTACTCAGATCGGGCCGGGTGGAGGATACAGGCAAGTTGGAGCCGTTGCTGGAACGCTGCGCGGAGATGCGCAGTCTGTGGGAGAGTCGCGGCTCGGACGGGGCTGAATAGGAGCTAGCCTGCGCCGAGAAGCAGGGCCATCTGATAGACGAACGGCAGCACGAACATGATACTGTCGAGCCGGTCGAGGAACCCGCCGTGGCCGGGCAGGAAGAGGCCACTGTCTTTGACGCCGATCTGTCGTTTGAGCATGCTGATGGCCAGGTCGCCGAATAGGGCGAGGATGCCGCCCACCAGCCCGATGAGAGCGCCAAGCCAGACTGCGAGTTCGAGCGGTGACCAGAAGGCGACGGCGGCGCCGGTAAGTGTGGCCGCAATCCAGCCGCCTACGGTTCCTTCCCAGCTCTTCTTGGGGCTGAGCGCGGGCAGGATGCGGTTGCGGCCGATGGTGACGCCGACAAAGTAGGCGGCGCTGTCGTTGACCATGGTGACGCCGAGCCCGAGCAGCATCCAGGAGAGACCGTTGGGAAGGAGGCGCAGGGCCAGAGCCTGCCCCATCATGAGGCCGATGTAGCTGGCGCCGGCAACGGTGAGCGCCCAGTTGCGAAATGGCTTATGGTCCAGCTCCTGGGCGGCGGTCTCCGCTTCAGGTTGAGGCAGGTCGCTTGCGCCCGGGCTGTCCTGGTGCGGGGGGGAGCCCTGTTGAGACAGCAGGATGCGGATGAAGATGATGATGAAGCCGAATGTGAGGACAAGCTCCGGCCCGATAGGGACGAGAGACCAAAAGGAGAACATCAACGCCAGCGTCCAGGCGAATCCGTACCAGCGGGCCGGCCTGTAGCCGCTCCTCTCGATCAGGACATAGTATTCATATGCCCCCAGCGATGTGAAGAAGGTGAGCAGAAGGACCCACCACAGACCGCCGAACCAGAGCGCGAGCAGGACCGGAACCAGCGCAACCAGGCCGGCGATGACTCGTCGTTTCACCGTTATCGATGTCCGATTACAGGACTACAGTGCTCGGGGGGGAGAAGGGGATTGGGACATTCTGCAGGGCGGAAGAATCTATTCCGCATCGGGCACGCCGCCGAAACGGCGGTCGCGACGATTGAACTCGAGCAGCGCTTTGTATAGCTCCGCCTTGTCGAAAGTCGGCCAGTATGTCGGGGTTGAATAGTACTCGGCATAGACTGACTGCCAGATGAGGAAGTTGCTCATCCGCCAATCTCCGCCGGTACGGATGATTAGATCCGGATCCGGCAGGCCGTTTGTGTACAGATAGCGGCTGAAGGTCTCTTCGCTCAGAGAATCGGGGTCGATTCCATCGCGGATGATCCGACGGGTGGCGTCGACGATTTCCCCGCGTCCGCCGTAATTGAAGGCCACATTCAGAATGATTCTGTCGTTGTGCTTGGTGTATTCAAGAGCGTGCAGAATCTGTTTCTGAAGCTCTTCGCTGATGCCGTTCAGGCGGCCGCTATGGCGGATCTGGACACCGTTTTCGTGGAGCTCCTGCAGCCGGTTGCGCAACGTCGTTCCCAGCAAGCGCATAAGCCCCGACACCTCTTCGATGGGACGGGACCAGTTTTCGGTGGAAAAGGCGTAGATGGTCAGGACTTTGATGCCGAATTCGACAGAGGCCTCGAGGATCGGTTGGATATTATCGACGCCGGCGCGATGGCCGATAAATCGAAGCAGACCTCTTTCCGTGGCCCAGCGGCCATTCCCGTCCATGATGATCCCTACATGGTAGGGAACCCTGGCGAGAGGGGGGAAAGTGTCTTCGATCAGGTTATCCGGGCTCTGCCGGACTGCATCGGGACTACTCAATGGAACACTGACTCCTTATCGGTCAGATAGTCATGATTTCGGTTTCTTTGTCGCGTGCGATTTCGTCGACGTTGGCCACGAAGTCATTGGCGACCTCCTGGGCCAGGTCTTGGCCGTCATGCAGGTCATCCTCGGTGATCAGGCCCTCGCCTTCAAAGGAGCGCATATCCTTGATCGCATCCCGCCTGATGTTGCGAATTGCGACGCGGGCCTCTTCGGCGCGCCGAGAAACCTGTTTTGTCAGGTCGCGGCGGCGCTCTTCGGTCAATGGCGGAATTGTCAAGTGGATCTGCTTGCCGTCGTTGCTGGGTGTCAGGCCGATATCGGACATGGCGATGGCCCGCTCGATCGCGCCGATGTCGGCGGGCGTATAGGGACGAATCTGGAGAGTTTGCGCCTCCGGAACGGAAATCGATGCGATTTGCATCAGCGGGGTAGGGACGCCGTGATAGTCGACGCTAAGGCGCTCCACAAGCGCGGGGCTGGCCCGACCAGTGCGGATCGTCATCAGGTCTGTCTGCAGACTGTAGATCGCTTTGTTCATGCGATCGCGTGTTTCATCCATAATGTCTTCAATCACAACGGCACTCCTTCCACGTCAGCGGCGCGAGGGGCTTGTTCGCAGTCCTGTGGCCTTTGGGGCCCTTGCAGTTGGCATTGGCGACATGGCCCATTTCGCCGGGGGGTGAGTCGTCGGCTGAAGCTGAACTCGCGGGTTATCGCCGGAAATTCGAGATACGAAGGAACGGCTCAATCGGAATTTCTGGATAGAGTTCTTTCACTTCCTCAGTTCTTTAGTTGTCTCGATATTTTAGCAGAGGTACAGAACAATCGGAAAACGATGTTTGATACTCGACGGACGCCAACGCTGTCGGGCTGAGGCTTAGCCGGAGAAGACGGTGCCGACGGGCTCACCCTTGACGACCTTTACAAGAGCGTCTTCGGTCCAGACGTTGACCACCGAGATGGGCAGGTTGTTGTCCATGCACATGGCGATGGCGGTACTATCCATTACACCTATGCGCATGTTGAGGGCGTCGATATAGGAGAGCTGTTTGAAGCGACGGGCATCACTGTTTTCCTTCGGGTCTTTGTCGTAGACCGCGTCCACCTTTGTCGCTTTTATCAGGATTTCGGCGTCGATCTCCATGGCACGCAGGCTAGCTGCCGTATCGGTGGTGAAGTAGGGATTGCCGGTGCCGGCGCCGAAGATGACAACGCGGCCCTTTTCGAGGTGGCGAATGGCCCGGCGCTGAATGTAGGGTTCGGCCACGGCCCGTATTTCGATGCCGGTCATCACGCGAGTGGGCAGGCCGGCGCGCTCGAGGGCGTCCTGCAGCGCCAGAGCGTTCATCACCGTAGCCAGCATGCCGATGTGGTCGGCGGTCACCCTCTCCATGCCATGATCGAGACCGTCCTCCTTGCCCCGCCACATGTTGCCGCCGCCGATAACCAAGGCCACCTCTGCACCCAGGTTGACGATCGCCAGGATCTTCTGGGCTGCTTCTTCGGCCCGTCTGGGGTCGATTCCGAAGCCGCCTTCGCCTGCCAGCGCCTCGCCTCCCATCTTGAGTAGAACTCGGCGGTATTTGAGACCATCCATTACAGCAACTCCTGTGATTGGGCGCATCCTCTTGGCGGGGCGCCGGCGATGACGCAAAAAAGCCCAGCCCAAAGAAGGCTGGGCTGGACTCGTGAGGTGGTTAGCCGATCTGCAGACGGCTGAAGCGACGGATCTGGATATTTTCGCCAAGGCTGGCGATGTTTTCGACAAGAACGTCCTTGACGTTTTTGTCAGAGTCCTTGAAGTACTCCTGTTCCATCAGGCATACATCGCCGTACCATTTTTCCAGCTTGCCTTGGGCGATGCGTTCAAGGATATTTTCGGGCTTGCCGGTTCCCTGCGCCTGGGCTTTGTAGATGGCTATTTCTCTTTCCATAACGTCTGCAGGGACCTCTTCCCGGGCCACGTATTCGGGGTTGGATGCCACGATGTGCATCGCGAGATCTCGCGCCAGTTCCTGGAACTGCTCGGTGCGGGCTACGAAATCGGTCTCGCAGTTGAGCTCGACCATTGCGGCGACCTTGCTGCCGTGGTGGACATAGGTCCCGATGATACCTTCATGGGCGTCACGGTCTGCCTTCTTGGCTGCGGCAGCCAGCCCTTTTTCGCGCAGATATTCCACGGCTTTGTCAAAATCGCCGTTATTTTCGTTCAGCGCTGTCTTGCAGTCGAGAATGCCAGCCCCTGTCGCGCCTCGCAACTCTTTCACCATCTGTGCTGTGATCGCAGCCATACTCCTCCTCCTGATTGCCTTGCTGCTTGATTACCTTGCTGCACAGTTATTCACGCTTCAACGCGTGCCTGCTTTATCCGCGTAATCGTCCGCACTGCGCAAACACTTCGCCTTCGCAGCCGTGCGGACGATTCCGTCTGTTTGCCCGAATCCGGCGGGCAGTGGACTCTGCGCCGCCGTCTCGACATGACATTGCTGCTGAAATACGCTGTCGCGCTGCGGCCGGTGCATGGACCGGGCCGGCGCACAGCAGCGGCGGCTACCCTTCTCCGCCGACCGGCTCAGTTTCCGCCTGCTCAGTGGGCGCTTCATCGCCCGCCTGAGGTTGTTCCGCCTCAGCCACAGCCGCTGTGTTCTCCTCCTCGGAGACGCCGGCGGCCTGCACGGCAGCCTCGCTTCCTTCTTCCTCGTCTTCCATGCCTTGCAGCTTGGCCAGTGTGCTCGGCCCGAGGTACTGCTCCAATTCCGCCAGTTCGTCGTCAGAGACCTGTCCGGTCTCTACCATTTCCACCTCGCGGAAGCGGCGTCCCTCTTCAACTGCATCAGCGACAATACGTGTAATCAGCTTGACAGCTCTGATCGCATCATCATTGCCGGGTATGACATAGGTGATCTCATCGGGGTCGGAGTTGGTATCCGCCACTGCGATCAGAGGGATGCCGATCTTGTTGGCTTCCTTGACGGCCAGCTCTTCCCGTTGCGTATCGATCACGAAGATCAGATTGGGCATTGCGGTGAGCGTCTTGATCCCGCCGATACGACGGTTCAACTTGGCGAGTTCACGATCGATGACCAGTTGCTCGATCTTGGGAAGCGACTGGAATTCGCCATTCGACTTACGCCGTTCCTGGCGATTCAGATAGTCGATTCGTTGTTTGATCGTGGCCCAATTTGTCAGCGTGCCCCCCAGCCAGCGATTGTGGATGTAGGGCATACCGCAACGGGTCGCCTCCAGTTCGACAGTGCCCTGCGCCTGTCTCTTTGTGCCGACAAACAGGATTGTGCCGCCATCGGCGACCAGACGCCGCACCATTTCATAGTATTCATTGATGCGCGTCATCGTCTGGTGCAGATCGATGATGTGGATTCCACTGCGCTCCGTAAAGATATACGGGCGCATTTTCGGATTCCAGCGCCGGGTCCTGTGCCCGAAGTGTACGCCGGCCTCCAGCAGCTCTTTCATGGTTACGACTGATGCCACAAGAACCTCCAGGGTTTCGCTTCCGCCCTGTTCACGCTGAGAATGACCGCGTCTTGGCGGCACCCCATTCCTCAGTCCCAGGACGTGTTGAATGGATAGTAACTCGATCTGTTCTGTCGATAGTGTTCAGCCATCACAGACCGACTATGAATGTTAACATAGTTGGCGCTGAGTCCAAAAATAGCCCGCGAGAGATCGTTGAACAGTTCTGACACTGTTCAGGACTGGTCTGAATCCTTGTAGTCGCGAAATCGATAACCCAGGCCCCGTTCGGTGAATATGTAGCGCGGCTTTGATGGATCCATTTCGATCTTTTTGCGGAGATAGGTGATATACAGACGCAGCAGGTGATTGTCGTTTACGTATTCGTGCCCCCAAACTTTCGTCAACAACACCTCATGGGGGACCACCCAACCGGCATTCTGAATGAGCTGGTGGAGGAGCCGGTATTCGGTTGGGCGCAGACTCAGTCGTTCCCCGTCGACAATCACATCACGCCGCTGCAGATCTACCTGCAACCGGTCATCGATATTGATGATCTGATCCTCCGGCCGGGTATTGGTCACTTCAAAACGACGCAGCACCGCACGTATGCGGCTGGACAGCTCGCGCGGGCTGAACGGCTTTGTTATATAGTCATCCGCGCCCAGGTCCAACCCTTTGATGCGGTCGCCCTCGTCGGAGCGTACGGTAAGCATAATGGCTGGAATATCGCTTACTTCGCGCAGCCGTTTGAGTGTTTCGAAGCCATCCAGGCCCGGCATTTCAACGTCCAGAAGGACAAGATTGGGTTCATATTCGCGGACTTTTTCCAGCGCCTGGAAGCCGTCATTGGCTTCCAGCGTCTGATAGCCTTCCAAGTCCAGATTCATCTTCACGAACCGCACCATGCGCGGTTCGTCGTCAACGACCAGGATCTGTTTGGCGGGGCCTGTTTGCGACATTACGACAATCCTCGGTTCTCTTCGTACCTGCGCGCCGCACGGGCTGATGCCTTCTATCACAATCATACCATGCGCTCCTGAGACCAGGCTATCCCCGTCTGCCGGGGGAGTGTATACCCGAAATCCCGACGCGCATGGCACGGCATCATCTCTTGTGTGCCGGATGGCGGGAAAGGCGCCCGTGTTTCAAAAGGAGATGTGTGAGGGCCTAAACCTACCTCTGCTACGTAGAAAAGGATGCCTCAAGCTCTCTGAACCGGCGCGGTAGAGACTCGCTTCCGGGATGACTGAAGGGAGCAGACGCTTAAGTTCAACTCGCAACATTGATTAAAGCCGTAGTGAATCTTCCTTAACGAACCGGTTAAAGGAAACCGCACGAATTTTCTCGAATTTTCAGTCTGTATGCGTGCTATACTTTTTTGACTTGTGCGGTGACTATGGTCAGAGGGGCCCGTCGACTCCAAATTCAATGCTGATGAAAGCAAGAAAAAGTGAATGAATCTGCTCTGACCAGATTCTCCTCTGCAGAACGAGGAGGACATATGCAACGACGGAATCGCACTGTTTGGACAGGTTTCCGGCTGCTACCGTTCTTTGCCCAAACCGGTTGGAAAGGATTTGCCGCGATTGCCGCCCTGTAGGACCTTTCCTCGATTGCGCTGGCAGGTGAGCCAGCCTAGACACCCATAGGAGCGCAACCGGTGACCTGCACAGAAATCACGCATCCGCTCGATAAAGTGATCGCACAGTTCGCGGGTCTGAACAGAGTGCCGGCAGACCTCCCGGCATCATTTGGCCCGCATGACGAGTCGGGCTGGTACCTCGCCCGCGACCTCCTGACTGACGAAAAAATCCTGGGCGAAGTGCTTAAGAGCTTTGGGGCTTTTATGAAGACAGATTCTCCGTTCTTACAGGCCGCACTGCTGATGCATCCTTACACTAATCCTGTTGTGTCGATCGCCGTGCATGGGCTCTACGCGGAAGGGCGCGTCCTGGACGTAAGCGCCGAAAACTTAGCTTTTCGCCTTGACGATGCGGGGGACGTTGCTGAGCACGCATTCAGATCCCAACGTTTCGCCGCACTCTCTTCCGACAGCGCCGCCAGCCATCCGGACGCGACTCCTGTTGCCGATATCGAATCTTTGATTACTTGGATGTTCGACCGCATGGTTGAACACCATATGCGACCGTTCTTCTCACGCGTGCGGGCGAAAACGAAGCTCGGTCTAAACGTAATGTGGGCAGCTCTTGCCGGAGGATGCGCCGAAGCGCTCATGGGCCTCCAGAGGGCTGGATACTTCACCATAGAGGAAGCAATCACTGCAAAAACGGCGTTGCTGGAACTTGCCCCGCCACCCATGCACGACCGCGTATCCATCTATCCGCTCCAGAGCGGAAACCGGCGAGCACTGTTCATGCGACTTGAGGTTTGCTGCCAGAAGTACCTCCATCCCGACATGGGCAAATGCGGCTACTGCGCGCTCCGGCCCGTCCCAGAGCAACTGGATCTGCAGCAGTTCTTCTTTGATCGTCAGGTTGCTGAACTCGATAGCGAGAAGCGCACCTAACATACAAAAGAGGGCAGAACGTGAACGGGGGCTTGACGTCAGCGACAGGTCGGCGGGGGAATTTCACTAAATGACACTAACAGTCGACGAAGCTCGTCAGTCCAGCACACTACCCGAAGAGGCCCTGGGATACGCCTGGCGAAAGGGCCGCGGCGCAGTGTTCCGCGGTGCGGCCGTGGGCATGGCGTGGGAGGCGACCGTGGTGGTTGTCCCCTTCCTGGCCCAGCGCGCCATCGACGAAGGACTGGTACTCAAAGACTGGCGGCAGTTGTCGATCTGGCTTACTGCGCTCGTGGCCAGCGGCGTGCTGACCGCGGTTTTCAGTGGTATGCGTCATCGCGCGGCCACTCAGGCCGGGGCCTACAGCGACCTGGGACTGCGCGGCCGCCTGTTCCGTCATGTTCTGGGGTTGGACACCGGCTTCCACGACCGGGCTGATCGGGGTGATCTGCTAACCCGGATATCTACCGATGTTAGGACAATCAGCCTCTTCATCGATCTGATCGTCACTTGGGTTGCCCATTTTGTGGCCGTGATCTTGATTGTCCTTTTCATGCTTCAGATGGACCTGAGGCTGGGTCTCATCGGTACGGCATATATCCCGATCCTGTTGCTACTTTCCGCTGCAGTCAGGAAAGCCTTTGAAAGCCGAACGGTGGCGCTGCGGGAGGCGGCGGCCAAGCTCACCGGCATCCTGCATGAGAACATCTTCGGCGTACGGGTGATTAAAGGCTTTGGCGTCGAGTCGCACCAGCGGAACCGTTTCGAACCGGCCAGCAGCGACATCATCGCCCGCGCCATGGCCCTGGTTCGTCTGAATGCATCTTATACGCTCATCGGGGGGTCCCTCCCGACTCTGGCCATGGTTGCGCTGCTTTGGTGGGGCGGCCGGTGGGCGATCTCGGGCGAGGTGACGGTGGGTATGTTGCTCGCCTTCAGTGCCTGGATGGTCCGGCTCACCAGCCGCACATTGGGCCTGTTGGGACGGTTCAACTGGTTCATGCAGGCCAGGGCCTCGGCAGGACGGATCAACACCTTGCTCAGCGTCGAGCCTGCCATCTCCGACCCGCCTCTTGCGGCGGGCCTGCCTCCTTCAGGCGGCGCGCTGCAGTTCTCCAACGTTACCGTGCATTTCGGTGAACGGCGGATCCTGGATAACATCTCCCTGGAGGTACGCGCAGGGGAGGTGGTCGTGCTGGTGGGCAAGTCTGGCTCCGGCAAGAGCATTTTATTGAGCCTGCCGCCGCGCCTCTACGACCCCGCGGAAGGCGGAGTCTTACTCGATGGTGTCGACGTGTGCGAACTCTCTCTGGAGGAGCTGCGCACGGCCGTATGCCTGGCCTCCGACGACGCCGTGCTCTTCCACGACACCATAGCCGCCAACATCTCCCTGGGCATGCCGGAGGCATCTCGGACCGAGATCGAGCAGGCAGCCAGACTCGCTCAAGCACACCAGTTCATCATGGAGATGCCGGACGGATATGACTCCGATATCGGCGAACGGGGCCTGACACTCTCTGGCGGCCAGCGACAACGCGTCTCCCTGGCGCGCGCGGTCCTGGTCGAGCCGCGTGTCCTGTTGCTGGACGATGCTTCCTCATCGTTGGACCCGGCGACGGATGCCGCGATCTGGGAGGGTCTGACCGGCGGCGAGCAGCAGAGAACGATGCTGGTCGCGACTCAGCGCCGCCGCGTCGCAGCCCGCGCCGACAGAGTGGTGTTACTCGACGCCGGAAGGATCGCCGCGGAGGGGACTGACGTACAGTTGTGGAGTTCAACGCCCCTCTACCGGGAGGTCTTAAGCAGTGGAGACGATGCATCAGCGCCGCGATGAATTCACTACACTGCCTTGTGCAAGACCGGTCTCTCCAACGGCAGTGCTGCAGCCGCAAGGCAGGCGAAAGCCTTTGTTTACTCGGTCAGATGGACCTGCGATAAATGTGCATCCGGCCTTGAAGATCGCGGTACGAGTATGCCGTCAGTGACAGTTAATCGGGTGAGTTTACGAATTGACCTTACCAGTTGCCGAAGCCCGTCAATCGAACAGCAGGCCCGAAGGGGCTATCGGTTACGCATGGCGCAAGGGACGCAGCTACGTGTTCCGCGCCGTGACCGTGGGGCTGGCGTGGGAGGCGACCGTGGTGATTGTCCCCTTCCTGGCCCAGCGCGCCATTGACGAGGGGCTGGTGCCGAGAGACTGGAAGCGGCTGGCCATCTGGCTGACAGCGCTTGTGGTCATTGGGGTGCTGACCGCAGTTCTGAGCGGTATGCGCAACAGCGCGGCCACCCGGGCCAGGACATTCGGCTCTCTGGGACTGCGCGGCCAGCTGTTCCGCCATGTTCTGGGGCTGGACACCGGCTTCCACGACCGGGCCGACCGGGGTGATCTGCTGACCCGGATGTCCACCGACATCAGCGCCATCAATACGTTCATAGGAATCATCGCGACAACGGTTGCCTACTCATTAGGTATGATTCTGACTGTTTTCCTCATGCTCCAGATGAACCCGAGTTTGGGTCTCATTGGTACTGGTCTCATCCCGCTGGTGGTACTGCTTTCGGCCGTGGTCAAGCAGGCTTATGAAAGCCGAACGGTGGCGCTGCGGGAGGCGGCGGCCAGGCTCACCGGTATTCTGCATGAGAACATCTTCGGCGTACGGGTAATCAGAGGCTTCGGCGTGGAGCCGCACCAGAGAAGCCGTTACGAACCCGCCAGCACGGCGATCGCCGCCCGTGCCATGGCCCTGGTCCGGCTGGATACGGTGTATACGGTCTTTGGGGGTTCCCTGCCGGCTCTGGCCATGGTGGCGCTGCTCTGGTGGGGCGGCCGGTGGGCGATCTCCGGAGAGGTGACGGTGGGTATGCTGCTCGCCTTCAGCGCCTGGATGGTCCGACTCACGAACCGCATCCTGGGGCTGCTGGAGCGGTTCAACTTTATCATGCAGGCCAAGGCCTCGGCAGGACGGATCAACGCCGTTCTCAGCGTCGAGCCCGCCATCTCCAACCCGCCTGTAGCGGCGGCCTTACCTCCTTCAGGCGGCACGCTGCAGTTCGCCAACGTTACCGTGAAATTCGGTGGGCGGCGGATCCTGGACAACGTCTCGCTGAAGGTGCGCGCAGGCGAGGTGGTCGTCCTGGTGGGCAAGTCCGGCTCCGGCAAGAGCACTTTGCTGAACTTGCCGCCGCGCCTCTACGACCCCGATGAGGGCGATATTTTCCTCAGCGGCATCAACGTGCGCAACCTCTGCCTGGAGGAGCTGCGCTCGGCCGTATGCCTGGCCTCCGACGACGCCGTGCTTTTCCGAGACACCTTAGCCGCCAACATCTCTCTGGGCATGCCGGAGGCATCACAGGCCGAGATCGAGCGTGCTGCGCAGCTGGCCCAGGCCCATCAGTTCATCATGGAGATGCCGGACGGATACGGGTCCAGAATCGGCGAACGGGGCCTGACACTCTCCGGTGGCCAGCGGCAGCGCATCACCCTAGCACGCGCGATCCTGGTCGAGCCGCGCATCCTGTTGCTGGACGATGCCTCCTCCTCATTGGACCCCTCTACCGATGCCGCTATCTGGGACGGACTGACCAGCGCCGGTCCAGAGAGAACGATGCTGGTCGCCACCCAACGCCGCCGCGTCGCAGCCCGCGGCGACAGGGTGTTGTTACTTGATGCCGGAAAGATCGCCGCGGAGGGAACCGACGAACAGTTGTGGAATTCGACGCCCCTCTACCGGCAGGTTTTAAGCAGTGGAGACGAACTGTGACCACCACAACAGATGCTTCGCCCTTTGCTATCGCCCCCTTCGCCCACCGGCCGCTACAACGCGGCCTGGAGTTTGGCGCTTCCTTGCGCTGGCCCGCGCTCGCGGCGTCGGTGCTGCTGATTGGGACTGTCTGCGCGACGCTCGCCCAACCGGTGCTGGTCTCTTGGGTCATTGATCGCGGCGTCATTGAAAAAGACATGAACGCCCTGAGCCTGAGCATATTCCTGCTGCTTGGGGCGGTGGCCGCTGAAGCAGTCCTGACCGCCGGGCACCTGATCCTGTTCGCCTGGGTGGGAGAACGGTACCTCGCCCGCTTAAGAAATCGAGTATTCGAGCATCTTTCTCAACTCTCTCTCCGCTTCTACGACGCCCACAACACGGGGGCGCTGATCGCCCGCGCCAGCGACGATGTCCAGACCCTTTCATCGTTCGTCCGCAGCGGCATGTCCAGTCTCCTGACTGGTGTACTGCTCCTTGGGCTGGGCATCGTGGTCATGGGCAGCCTCTCGCCCCCTCTGCTGGCCGTCAGCCTGATTGCGGTCCCCATGCTGCGGTGGTTGTCGCGGCGGTACATGCGCAGGGCGGAGCCGGCGCAACGCAACAACCGGGAGCGGTATGCAGCCAGCCTGGACGTGATCGAGCAAGGCCTCACCGGCGCCCGGTCTCTGCACCTGTTTCGACGGCTGAAGTCCTGGGGGGAGTTCATAGACCGTTGCCAGGACGGTGAGTATGAGGCGCGCATGCAGGTGGTCAGCGTGAATAACCGCTATTTCCCCTGGCTGGAGTTCACCTGGGTCTTCGTCACGGCAGCGATTCTCGGCGTAGGAGCTGGTTTGAACACGGTGGATATGGTCACCGTCGGCATCGTGTCCGCCTTCGTGCTCTCGCTTACCCGGATTTTCGGACCCTTGGAGTCTTTGGGCCGACTCATCGGCGACGCCCAGTCAGCGAAAGCGTCGCTGGGACGCATCTTTGCCCTGCTGGATGTGCCGCTGGAGATCCAAGAGCGGCCTAGTGCGGTGGCGCTTTCAACCTCGGGCCCTCTGGAAGCCAGGAACGTCACCTTTTCCTATACAAGAGGGATGCAAGTCCTCACGGACATTAACCTGTCCGTTCAGCCCGGCGAGACGCTGGCGCTGGTGGGGCATACGGGCGCGGGCAAATCCACTTTGGCCCGACTGCTGGCCAGGCTGTATGACCCCGAACATGGACATATATCGTACGGTGGGCTGGATCTCCGAGACGCCACTCTGGCCAGCATCCGGCGCCGCATCGTCCTGCTGCCGCAGGAGGGCCACCTTTTCCGAGGTACCGTGGCCGAGAACATCGGACTGTTCCGGCCGGAGACTTCTGATGCGGATATCTCCAAAGTGGTCTCGGACCTTGGGCTTGAGGAGCGCTTCGGTCAATTCCCTGATGGTCTGCTTACGCAGGTGGACGCACGCGGGGCACGGCTATCGGCGGGAGAGCGCCAGCTGGTCTCGCTATCCCGAGTCGCGTTGGTCAACCCCGAGGTCGCCATCCTGGATGAAGCCCTCTCCAACGTCGACCCCGGAACGGAAGCCCTGGTTGTACGGGCGATGCGACGGCTGATGGAAGGGCGTACCGTGATCGTCATTGCGCACCGGGAAACGACGGCCCAAAGGGCAGACAGGGTGGCGTTTCTGGACCACGGAGTCCTGGTCGCTCAGGGGCGCCACGACGAGTTGCTTCGCAATTTTGCCGATTATGCCCGTCTTTGGGGGCACGCTCAGGAAGTGCCCTGACTTTGTGGACTCTCGTCCAGGGAATCTGCAACTGGCAAAGTCTTTCCAGGATTGAACCGGGTCTGGCTGCAAGGGGCTTTCGAGATTTCAGCTTGATCGAAATTTGACAGGGGTGTGATGCTGGGGTAAATTGGTCACTCTTGTCCCTCGATCTCTGGTATCCGGGCGATTACTGCAGAAACGTCTGGGAAACCGTAGGCTGGGGACGGGGAAATCAATGGCCAAACCGTATAACAGATCAGTTGGATCGGGATTTGGTTTGGCGGTCGATTGTGTAGTAGAGTAACGAAGTTGTGGCACATTAACAGCTGAAGAGTGGCAAGATAAG
>VYDA01000024.1 GCA_009843665.1 Caldilineaceae bacterium SB0675_bin_29
GTCCCACTCCTCAACGTGCAAGCCGCCCGGCGCGGAAATCTGCGTGCTGCCGTACCCTTCGCTGAGAGTGCTCCACCAGAAAATGCTGATATAGGTCGGGCCGCCTATTGGGCTTCTGCCTCCGTACACGATCAACTCATCGTGAACGGGCAAATCACCCGGCGCCTCGCCCACCGCCTGTCCGCTGACCGATGCCGTCATCTGCTCCGCCAGGACTTCGAAGTATCGGTTCTCAGTCTCTCTCGGATCTTCACGCCTCACCACGATCCACTCGGGGCGGCCCGTCTGCCGCGGCGGCGCCACAAAACCGAATCCCGAACCTTGCCAGTAGTTGGGCAGCAGCGCATACGGCTGAAGCCAGGGGGCCGGCGGCCTTGAACTGTCTTCCGACTCCTCCGGCATGCCGATCGGCGTCTGCGAGTCGTAGATAACCGCCCCGATCGGACCGCTGATCTCTTCGCCATCGGCAGTCGTACTAGCATCGTAACGATAGAAGAGAAGATACTCCTCCTCAGCGTCTGCGTCGATGTTGATCGACTCCCACGTTGAGACCGCCTTCCACTCCTCCGGCAGTATCATCCCCAAATCGATGTTCAACTCGGGGCTCGGCTCCGGAGGCTCGCACGCACTCAAAAAGATCACCATGCACAGTAAGCAGAAGCCGACCGCGCGCACCTTCATCTTCCAGTCGCTGTTAAGACCGCCGCCCTTCCCGCCAGACCCGCGAATTAACAGGGTGCGGGAGTTAGTACCGCCGCCGGCTCCCGGGGACGGCTTGCCGTAAGGCAGTGTGTTCCTATGGTTCATTGGTTAGATGGTGCCGTAAGCGGGCGGAAGTGGCGCCAAGGGAGGATCCGTATTGGCTTCGTGAATCCAGTCATCAGCCGGGAAGAGTCCGGGATGCAGTTCGTTCCACCTCTCCCGCACTTCTGCGGCGACGAATACGGAACCGGTGCCGACTATGTAGCCCCCCGAAGGCGTGATGTCTTGGGCAATTTCAATCGCCGCCTTCATCGACGGCGCCGCCGCCACCGTCTGTCCTTCGTCAGCAGGCAATGATCCGATGGCTGCTCGCAGGTCCGGCACCGGCAACGCCTTCGGATGACGACTCTGCACCAGCACTATGCGCGGCGACGCCGCCATGGCCAGCGTCAGCATCGGCGCGATATCCTTGTCGCTGTTGACCCCAAAGACGAACGTAAATGGGCGCCCCGCGTGGGCTGCCGCAAGCGTCGATAGCAGTATCTCCAGGCTGTCTCTGTTGTGAGCACAATCTACCACCAATGGTATGCCTCCGGATGCCGGCTGCGGCAGCCACTCGATACGGCAAGGCCACCTGGTCTGTACCAGGCCGTTGTCTACCAGCTGATCGTCCCATCGTACCAGTCCGGCACGGTGCAGTTCCCGCACCATCTCGTAGGCGATCCCAGCATTGATCTGCTGGTGTCCTCCGACCAGCGGCAGCTCGGCCCGACGATAGACCTGTACTTCCGACAGAGACGCCTCCCTATCATCGGCTACCTGTCGCAAGACCTCCTCAGCTCTCTGCTTCTGCGGTGCGCTGAAAACAGGCGTTTCTTGCTTGATGATCCCAGCCTTCTCCGCTGCAATCTCCTCCAGGCTGTCGCCGAGAATATGCATGTGGTCCTTACTGATATGGGTGATGCCGCACACCTCCGGCAGCACGACATTGGTGCTGTCCAGGCGGCCGCCTATCCCCACCTCTACCACAGCCCAGTCGACCCCGGCCTCTGCAAAAAAGAGAAAGGCAATGACAGTGATCCGACCAAAAACGGTCAGATCAGGGGTCGCCTCAAGATACGGTAAGGCCCTCTGGATAAGTTCGGCACACTTTTCCTGGGAGATCAGTTGTCCGTCAACGCGCATGCGTTCCCGGAAAGTGTACAAATGGGGGCTGGTAAACAGACCGGTGCCGTAGCCCAGGTGACGAAGGATCGATTCCGTATACGCGCTTGTGCTGCCCTTGCCCTTCGTGCCCGTCACATGGACGGTTCGAAAGCGATCCTGGGGGTTGTCCAGTGCTGCCAGCACCGCCCGCATGCGTTCCAATCGGCTTTCCGGGTCTTTCGAACGGGGAGCGCGGCCGTCAAACCTGGCATCGTGGAATAATATGCCGATCGCCTCTTCGTATGTAAGCCGCCTTGTAGAAATGAACTCTGGCGCCGGCCCTATCGACACGGGCACTCCTTGACTCTCAAGATGCTCAGCCTGACATTGATTGTAAACTCTGTCCCCAAAACCACGCAAACAGTTGCCGGAAAGCGACCCCTCCGCATAGCCCATACAGCGGCCCGCTTCTCGACGACGCAAATCTCAATACAGAACCGTGTACATACCAAAATGGGGTAGACTCTCGTATACCTTCATTTGCGACGAAGCCATCTCCAGTTCATAATCCAATCTCCAGCACATGAAACGGTGCTACTCTCTCCTCACTCCTCTTCACTCTCTCCTCGCATTTGGGCGGTCGGGCCTATTAGGCCCTCCCTTGTGGGGGGGGGGGGCCCCCCCCACCCCCAC
>VYDA01000306.1 GCA_009843665.1 Caldilineaceae bacterium SB0675_bin_29
AAACCGAAACACGCCGGGCGATTCAAACCAGTACTTGCCCCGGTTTTCCGGCATAGAAGCGATCGTGTTGAACGAATCATGAGTGAAGTCTTTGGCGAAATGGTACTCCTGCCCCGGCCATGGACCGTTGGTGCGAACAGGCACCTCGCCTTCATTCTTAACAAGGGCGCTGAAACACAGCTTTTGGCCAAGCGGCACACTTACGACTCGATTGACTTCGTTTACCCAGTCGATTTCGCCTTGAACTACGTCAGCCCGCGGCCTGCCTCCCATTTCTATTGTTAGAGCGCGAGTCACCCGCACGCGATTTCCGGCAAGATCGTTCGCCTCGCCAACCACCAGGTAGTCGCCGTCAGGAGGTGGTTCTGCATTTAGGTCGACGCCGCCAAAATATTTGTATGTGTGGTTTCCAGCTTCCTCAGGTTCAATTGTGTTCGGCCCTTCCGCGATATGCACCTTCAGGCCAGGCTTGTCAGGGTCCTCAAGATACACCTGAATGTTCTGCACCTCCTTCGTCAGGTTGTAGGAGATGCTAACCCAGTCGTCCCGCAATCCGTCCAGATTGGGACGAAATACCTTGGGCATGACCGCAAAGCTTTCCAATCTTGGCACTTCCGTGTCGCCGTTTTCCAGAGTGATGGTGCCGTCCGCAATTTCCGTGTTGGTGCTGTCATCCATTGCCTGAATGAACCAGCGATACTTTCCGTCTGGCAAGACACGGCTGAGGATTTCATTGGTCCCGCCCTCCGTCTGCTCGATCATGGGTTCGTCCATCACACCACCCCACAGCACACTGTAGCTGCCCGGAGAGCGGCGCCGCTCCTTGCGAAAGTAGAACCGTTCGCCTTCTTCGTTCTCGAAAAAGATGCTGACGTTGGCCGACCGGCTGAGCGTATAGCGAATCTCTGTGACGTCAGTATCGCCGTCGGCGTTGGGAGATATCTGATCTGGCGCCACTGCAACGTCCCGCAGCAGCGGCCCAAAGCCCACATCCAGCCGGCCGCAACCGGCCAGAAGCAGGGCGAGAACAACAGTACGAAGGGCGATCCTGGTCATGGCAAAGAGGGCGGGAAACTTCTGTTACGAGGACTAGGCAAGAGCATCGAGCACTTTCGTGACACCGTCGATGGTCTCCTCCAAATCCGAATTACTCAAATAAGGGTCCACATTCAGTACGACAGATCTGGCAAGAATATCGAGCGACCGCTGACACATGTCCGGCGAATAGGCAATACCTCGTCTCGCCCAGCGCCAGGGACCACCGGTTTCCGTCCAGGTGCGTTTCGACAGAACAGGAAGCCAGTGCGCGTAAACGTGGATATCCTGCCGTTCCGGCCTGTAAAGCACGCCCGCAGAGATGTTCTCAGCGTTCAGAGCATGCGCGACCGATTTGGCCTTGGCAGGCGTTTCCACGAACATCGCCAGTGTGATGGCACTGTCGCCGTCAGGGTCGGGAATATCTCGAAAGGTGACCCCTCTGCTCGCGGCGGTCGAACTGATACCGGCCAGCAACATCTCCTTCCTGGCGCGGGCGGCTTCTACAATGCTCTGCAATCGCCCCAACTGCACCAGACCGATGGCCGCCGGCATCTCCGCCATCCGGAAATTGGCGCCCCACAATACTTCAACGTCCGGCAGCTCCAGCCGGTTCCACGCGGCCCCGTCGTGAAACATGAATGCCCGTTGCCAGACCTGCGGGTCGCTGGTCGTCACCCTGCCGCCTGCACCCGTCGTGATGATCTTGCTGAACTGCAGGCTGAAGCAGCCGACATCGCCCATAGAGCCGAGCCTGCGGCCCTGGAAGCTGGCCCCGTTTCCCTGGGCACAGTCTTCGATCACCCTCAACCCGTGACGCCTGGCGATCTCAAGAATGGCGTCCATCCGCGCCATTGCCCCGCGCATATGCACCGGCATAATCGCCTTGGTGTGCGGGCTGATCTTGCGCTCCACGTCGGCCGGGTCAAGCGTCAGCGACCCGTCGATCTCGGCAATGATCGGAATCCCTCCGACCGCCATGACAGCCGTAGCCGAGGCCATCCACGTGTAGGCCGGCAAAATCACCTCGTCACCCGGCCCAATGCCAATTCCCTGCAAGCCGCTGATCAACGCCGCGGTCCCGGACGTGACCGCCAGAGCACGGGCCGCGCCGACCGATGACGCGAACGCCCGCTCAAACTGGTCCGCCTTCGACTCGCCATCTTCATGGCCCGTAAAGCGGAACAGCCTTTTGGCGCGCAACACGTCGAGGACGGCCTGCTCTTCCTCTTCGTCGATCGCCTGACCACCGGGGGCCAGTGACGAATCCATTCTGCTGCGCGCAGGCGCACCACCGTGTATGGCAAGCCGGGACACGCTTTTCGCTGTCATGCATCAACCTCCTGTAGGGTACGATATTCGACCCAACTACGACCGGGGAGAGCCCGACCCGTACCAGCGACTCCGGCCCTCCTATGTTCCCCTGCAAGCGCGACCAGTATAACATAGGGCCAGGCGGTTGACAGTCTGCGGGAGTCGGGTTTAACTTCCCCCACTGTTCCGAC
>VYDA01000459.1 GCA_009843665.1 Caldilineaceae bacterium SB0675_bin_29
CAGGTATTTCCAGACCGTTGAATTTCTCCTTTCGCCGGATCTGTTTATTATTGGCGGAGGGGTAAGCAAGAGAAGCGAAAAGTATGTCAAGTATATCGACGTGCGTGCGCCGATAGTTGCAGCGCAGATGCGCAATCATGCGGGCCTGATCGGGGGGGCGATGGCGGCACTCGCCTTGATCCAAGGGGGAGGCGATGAGGAGCTGGAACCTGCCGAACTCTATGTACCGGAGTAAGATTGGAGGTCCAAGTCCTGTGCCAATTGTCGGGTGGTCTAAATCAAAGGAAACGGCTTCTGTCGCTGCATAGAATTGAATTCGCCCTAACCGGGGAGAAACGAGGGGCGCGGTCGAACAGTATCTCATCGCAGAGACGATATTCAGGAGAAGAGCAATCATGACAAGAATGAACGAAGCGGCGGCGGTTGGTCAGGCGATCTGGCTGGACTTCATCAGGCGCTCCTTCCTGGATTCCGGGGAGTTGGGCGAACTGGTCGCCAAGGGGCTGCGGGGTGTTACGTCCAACCCGTCGATTTTCCAGAAGGCGATCACGGCCAGCACCGATTATGACGCCGCGGTTGAACGGCTGGTGGGTGAAGGCAGTTCGGTCAACGACATATACGAGGCGCTGGCCATCCAGGACATCCGCCGCGCGTGCGACATCATGCGGCCGGTCTACGAGAGCACAGACGGGGAGGACGGATATGTCAGCCTGGAGGTGAATCCGAAGCTGGCCTACGATACGGAAGGAACGGTCATGGAGGCCCGGCGGCTCTCGTCGTTGGTTGACCGGCCGAACGTAATGATCAAGGTGCCGGCCACACCGGAGGGTATCCCGGCGATCGAGACGCTCACCGGCGAGGGCATCAACATCAACGTCACGCTCATTTTCTCTCTGCAGCAGTACGAAGACAGCGCGATGGCCTATATTCGCGGCCTGGAGAAGCTGGCTGATGCGAACGTGGATTTCAGCCGGGTGGCGTCGGTTGCTTCATTCTTCGTCAGCCGGGTGGACGGCAAGGTTGACCCGAAGCTGGTTGATCTCGGCAACAGCGAACTGCAGGGAAAGATCGCCATTGCCAATGCCAAGATGGCCTATCACCGCTTCGGCGAGATTTTCAGCGGCCCACGCTGGGAGAAGCTGGCGGCGGAGCGTGCACGGGTACAGCGGCCGCTTTGGGGAAGTACGAGCACCAAAAATCCCGACTACCCGGACACGCTGTACGTGGACACACTGATGGGGCCGCACACGGTCAATACGGTGCCCCCAGAGACCCTGGATGCGTTTCTGGACCATGGCTGCGCGGCGCGCACTGTGGATGCGAACGTGGAAGAGGCCCGGCAGCACCTGGCGCAACTGGCTGAACTCGGCATCGATCTCGGCGACGTCACCACGCAGCTGATGGGTGAAGGTGTGGACGCGTTTGCCGACTCATTTGATGAGCTGATGTCGGGCATTGCCGAGAAGGTGGCCGCCATCGCAGGCGGTGACGAGAACCAGACAAGAGCACGCGCCGATTTTTTTACGGTGCCCTCCGGAGCCAGATAGAGAGCGCTCTGGAGGAGATCGACAGGGAGCGGATCGTCACACGCATCTGGGCCAGAAGCCACAGCGTGTGGAGCGACAGGTCTGACGAGATCGTAAACCGGCTGGGCTGGCTGGACATTGCCGTCAGGATGGATGAGGAGCGGCACTGCATCGATGCCCTGTTACAGGACCTGCAGCAGGAGGGCTACACGCAGGCGGTTCTGTTGGGTATGGGGGGATCCAGCCTGGCGCCGGAGGTGTTTGCGCGTACATTCGGCAGCGGCCCGATGACTTTGCGGATATTGGACAGCACGCACCCGGCGGCTGTCCAGGGCCTGGCGGACAGTCTGGATCCGGCGCGAACGGTGTTTATCGTGGCCACCAAGTCGGGCACAACGGCGGAAACTCTGTCCCTCTTCAAGTACTTCCATAAGCAGCTGCAGGACCAGCTCGGCGAAGCGGAGGCGGGTGCGCACTTCGTTGCGATAACGGATGCGGGCAGCGAACTCGTCAAACTGGGACTGGCGTGCAGTTTCCGCGCAGTCTTTATCAATGATCCGAACATAGGCGGACGCTATTCGGCTCTTTCGCACTTCGGGATGATTCCTGCGGCACTGGTGGGGGTCAATCTGCGACGCATGCTGCGGCGGGCTATGGAGACGAAGAATGATTGCGGACGGCACATAACCGGGTCTCTCAATCCCGGCGCGCAGATAGGCGTTGTGATGGCGGAGATGGCCAAGGCGGGGCGGGACAAGCTGACGGTCATCGCGGACGAGGAGGTGGCTTCGTTTGCCGACTGGCTGGAGCAGCTGATCGCCGAGAGCACCGGCAAATCGGGGACGGGGATCGTGCCGGTGGTGGGTGAGCCGGCGGCGTCACCGGAGGCCTACGGCGCGGACAGGTTATTCGTTCATTTGCAGTGGAGCGACGCCGGCGCGCAGGATGCGAAGGTGCAGGCGCTGATCGACGCCGGACATCCGGTGATCCGCGTGCGCTTCCGTGACC
>VYDA01000640.1 GCA_009843665.1 Caldilineaceae bacterium SB0675_bin_29
TCATCAGACCCGGCGAATCCCTTGTAAACATTGCAGCGTTATACGGCATTTCGGTCGACGACTTGAGGGCTTCCAACAACCTCGGAAACCGGGCCCAACTGGTAAGCTGTAGCTCCAATGCCGACAGCACGCAAGCGAAAGGCACAGTGCGGGTCAACGGCCAACCGGCTAACGGTTTCCGGGTCGTTTTCAGCTGGAATCCGGACGAGACCGTCGTTGCCATGGCAGTTTCAGGAGGAGGAGGCCAGGAAGGAGGCCAGTATAGCCACATTCTTGGAGGAGGCGCTCGCGAAGGCAACTGGTGGTTCTGGATCGAGAATAGCGCGGGTATCCGCATCTCGGAAATGGCCCATGTTCACACTGACAAGGATGCCCATGAGGGCAAATGCCAGCGGGCTGTGATCGATTTCGACATCCAGGACCCCGGGCAGACCTATGTCGGGCGCAGACTGCAGATACCCCTGGTATCGCTGCCAGTGGCGACTCAGCCCGTGGCCGCGAAGCCTTTGCCTCAGAAGCCTGCGGGTACCAAAGTAGTCTACGGGCACGTCGTGAGGTCCGGCGAAACACTTGCTAGCATTGCCGCAGCCTATGGTGCATCACTTCAAGACCTGAGAACGACGAATAACCTCGTAAACCGAGCTACCTTGGTGCGTTGCGACGCCAATGCCGGAAGCACACGGGCGCTGGGCACTGTGCGGTTGAACGGCCACCCGGTCGACGACTACCGAGTGGCCTTCAGTTGGCAGCCGGACGGGGACGTGGTGGCACGAAAGAGCTCTTCGGAGGGCGGCCAGTACACCCATATTCTTCAAGCTTCGGGACCTCGAGAAGGTCACTGGTGGTTCTGGGTCGAAAACACAGACGGCCACCGCATTTCAGAAATGGCGTATGTCCGCACGGACAAGAATCCTCATGCGGGCAACTGCCAGCAAGCGGTGATTGATTTCGATATCCAAGATCCGCACCTTACCTTTGTCGGGCGCAAGCTTCATATCCCTTCTGCTGGTTAGGTCGGACCTGCGGCAGTAGCCGCACCGTCGGCGCAGCAGAAAAGCGCGGAGCCGTTATCAGATCGCGCAAGTCGACGTGCTTCAAAGGCCTCGGCAGCCCTAAAGTGGGGTGACATGGTCATGTCACCCCACTTTTCGTCTGTGAAAAAGCAAAGTGGTGGACGGGGCGGAAATGAAAAAGATAGGCCAACTTCATCTGAACATTGGAGCTTTTCTCGCGGCTGCCCCTTACGACCCCTCATACAGAATCATACAGTCTTGGCACTGAAACACATTTCCGGAATTTCACGGAGCGCAGCGGGCGATTTGTGGTATAATTGCCGAAATCGGCGGGCCGCAATCTAGGCTGAGCGACAATTGTCTGACTACAGCCGCCGATGTCCGCAATTGGAGGCCTACCACTGGCGTGGGAAGTCCGATGATTACCCGTATCGAACTCGATGGCTTCAAGACGTTCCAGGAATTCTCTCTGGATCTGTCGCCTCTGCAGGTAATCGTCGGCGCCAACGGAGTAGGCAAGAGCAATCTCTTTTGTGCTCTCCGTTTGCTCGGACGCCTGGCCGATTCGAATGTCGGTGCTACGTTTCACCAATTGCGGGGTGAAGTTGGTGAGCTCTTTCTTGTTCGTCAGCAAGGCGAGTCGGCGGACCGAATCCGTTTGGCGATCGAAATGCTGGTCGATCAGGAAGTGCGAGATGAATGGGGCAGCTGCCAAGAGCTCAGGTTTCCCCGCATGCGCTATGAATTGGAGATAGTCCGTCGCCTGGACACCCGGGGACAGGAACGGTTGAACGTCGACCATGAGTTCTTGGCTCCCATCCCGCGTCAAAAGGATAGGTGGACGAAGGCCAACAAGCTGAAGACCGGCGGCAATTGGATTCCGGCGATGACCGGTGGACGATCGTCTCCCTTCATTTCCACACATAAGAGCAAAGAAGAAACGATTCTGGTTCTGCACCAGGATGGCAAAAGCGGCAGGAGTGAAATCGAAGCTGCTCAGGCAGGGCGAACACTGTTGAGTGGAGCAAGGAACACTGAGTTTCCACATGCCTTTGCCGCTGCCGAAGAATTGAGGGCATGGCGATTTCTACAACTAGACCCGGAGATTCTGCGGCAACCCAGCCCCTCGACGGCGCCCGCGAATCTAGTTGACAGTGGCAGAAACCTGCCCAACGTTCTGGCACGCATGAAGGCCTCCAATCCAAGGCTCTTAGACGACGTTTCTCGCGATCTGGCCAGCCATCTGCCAGGCGCGATGCAGATCGATGTGAATGAAGATCGCGAGGCCGGTCGATTTGTTATCTGGGCGAAAGCTGAAGACGGACGGAGATTCTCGGCTCGCGCGCTCTCAGACGGCGCGCTGCGCGCGCTCGCCCTGGTTACCTTGAGGAATGACCCGGAGCACTGTGGGCTCCTCTGTTTTGAGGATCCCGAGAACAGCGTTCACCCTTCCCGACTAAAGGACTTGACACACATTCTACAGGACTTGACTACCAGTTTTTCATCGACCGAGGTCGATGA